>LSCC01000038.1 GCA_001577215.1 Fidelibacterota bacterium TCS52 | reverse complement strand
GGAAATCATGATTATTGGATCAAAGGATTTTTAACTAAAAATATTGGTTTAAATTTCTATCCAGATAAAATTGAATTCATTCATAATGATAATAAATTTTTACTTATGCATGGAGATGGATTATTGAAACGCGATAATGGATACAGATTATTAAAAAAAATGCTGAGATCAAAAATAGTAATTTCTCTATTCAAAATATTACCAGCTTCATTGATATATAAAATTGGTGAGAAGGTAAGTAGCATTACATTTAGATATAATAATTCGACTGTCAAATTGGAAGATGTGGATGAAATGATCGGATTTATGAAGAAAAAAAACAGTGCAGATTATAACATTGTAATGATGGGACATATTCACTATCCAAAACTTAGTAAAACCAATGATAACTATTCAATAATTTTAGGCGACTGGATCACACATAGAAGTTATGCTGTCTGGGATGGGAAAAAGATTTCGCATTTGGAGTGGAAGAAAGAATAAAATATAATTATTTATTTTTTTCACAATGAATGCACTAATGTATTTATTCGTGAATTCGTGGTTATTTTTCTCTAAACTTTTCCACCTGAAAAATATAAATATCTGTGTCGTCATCTTTATAGGCATCTTTTGAGAGAAAAGCTTTATGAGAACAGAGGTTTTCCAGAAATGTTATTTTATCCCAATTTGTTTCATTTGCTACTTGTGGAAGGAATACACCGCTTTTCGTTCCTTTTTTTATATAAACTCCGTCTTTGCCCATTTCTATCTCATCGATACTATTTATTTTCTGCATCGGAGTCAAAACAGAGATCTCTATATTTATGTCATCAAATTCTTTGTCTGTCAATGGTGAAAAACGATGGTCATTGAATGCAGCCGAAACCGACATGCTTGAAACTGCTTTATAAAGTGACATTTGCGCATGCAATTGACCGATACATCCACGCAAATTATGATCCTTGTTTAGTGTTACGAATACAGCTCGCTCAGCATTTAATATTTTGGATTTAGGTTTATTAACTTTTAATAATCTGTGATTATCGAGATAATATTTTATACTTTTTCTAGCTAGTTCTAAAAGATATTTTTTATCTTCAGAATTCAATTCAGATCTTGATGCAGATTTAGATGATTTATTTTCTTTTGTGAATGCGATAGATGAATATCCAACCACTCCTTGTGATCTTGTGTTTTCCATAATATCTCCTGAATTTTTATAATTAAGAAGTATTGCATTATCGTTTTCAAATTCTTTCATTATTTTCAGAAATGTGTAAATAGCATAGTAACCACATAATTCGGAATTACCAAGATGGATATCTTTTTTCAGTTTTTGCCATTCATTATTTACTATAAGATCTATTGTGTGTCTGTCCATTTTTACAGCAGTTTGATAATCGTGATAATGTGACATATCTGTGCTTCCTACAACGAGAATTTTTTTATCACTATTCTCAATAATTTCTATCAACGAATTTGCCAATTTATCTAATAATGAAAAATTGTTTGTAGCTGTTAATATCGGAATAACTGAAAAATCTTTAAGTTGATATTGTAAAAATGGCATCTGTAATTCTAAACTATTTTCATTTTTATGAACATATTCCTTAAATACAAAGTTATTGTTTTTACTTAAAAGTTTTTCTGTTATTTTTTTGTTTATAGGCGTCTTTCCTAGTGGTGTTTTGTAAAAGTCACCGTTGTAAATTGAAATTTTTCCTAAATTATATTTGTGACTTGATCCTAAAAGTATTACAATGTCATAATTTTGGTTATTAAGTAGTGAATAGCCATAAGATGCAACAGGACCGGAAAAAGGAATTCCCGCGTGAGGTGATATTAAACCGAAAGGCACAATATTTTTTTGATATTGATCCATCTCAACTCCATCAAAAAAATGAATAATAGTATTTTTTAGTTCTGTTTTATCTTTCGGATACCAGCTGCCTGCTAAATATGAATTGCGTGTTTGAGAACATGAAAATCCAGCAAGTAAAACTAAAATAAAACCAGATAATAAAATTTTATTTTTCATATATCCTCCTATATTGATTTATTTTTGTAGAATGTTTTCTGTAATTAAATTAGTAATTATATTTATAAAAATAATGATCATCATGAAAATTAGAGATATTTTTATTCCATAAATAGGAAGAAAAACTACTCCAAAAACAAGCCCACCGACAGTTGCTCCAATTGTATCAAGAAAATAGAATTTTTCGGCAATATTTTTCTGATCATAGTTATATTTTTTACTTAAATTCTTCGCAAGTATTGCTCCTTCCTGTGATGAAATAAAAACATTCAAAATGAAAAATATGACCGCTGACAATAAAAGTGAGATCATAGAAAAGATAGCAACAATTGACACTAAGTTTATTATAAAAAGAATAGATAGCTCAATTTTTATATATTTTTCAAGTAAAAAACCTGCACTTAATCCAACCATGAAAGATAGCGTAAAAAATGCAATTACAAGATAAACATAACCGAATTGAATTTGAAATGTATAGAGAAGAATAATTTGAATTACAAATGCACAAAGGCTGATCGATACAATATTTATGTTGTGAGTTAAAGACATAAAAAAATGATAATTACTTTTTCTGTTGAATAAAATTGAAAGAAAAATAATGGATATAAATAGAATAGAAAAAGCAAGTAATTTATTATTTCTAATGAAGTTAACATTCTTTTTCAAGTCCAGATCGAGATGTTTTGCCCAGTATTGGATAGTGGAAATATAGGCAAATGGTTTTAAGTTTGTGTTAATTTTTCTATTATTTACAAGGATTCGAGAGAAATTTTGTAATCGTAATTCATTGCAAGTGTCGAATATCAATGTTTCATTAAACCAATTCCAATTTTGTTTTTTATTATTCATTCTTGAGATCAATGTTTCTGTATTATTAGAGATATAATTTCCGTCAGATCCTATAAAAATATTCTTTTCTGCAGGAATGACGATCGTATTTTTAAAAACATTTGAAAAAGTATTGTAAATTATTCTGTTCAGTTCTGCCAATTCCGGGAGTAAATAATTTTCGCTATTACTTACGGTTATTGCAGTGACACTATTTTTAGAGTGTAAATGGTTTTTTAGTAGTTTGAAAAATTGTAACGTATAGAATCGATTTAGAAACAGAGATGCCGGATCGGGAAAATCGATGAAAATAATGTCGTATTTTTTTTGAGTTTTCTTTAAATATCCGACAGCGTCTGATTTGCTGATAAAATTTACTTTGGAAATATTTTTTCTAAATGTTTTACTTTCTCTAATAATGTTTTTATCGAGTTCTAGATAATCCAAATTATTTATACTCTCATCTTGTAAAAATTCTTTCACAAAGCCATTTAATAATCCACCAATTAGTAGAACAGATTTTGGGTTATTGTTTTGCAGAAGAACAAAATTTGTCATTTCTTGGGCATATTTTTCATTTGATGAATTTGCAAATAAAACGCCATTCCAGAAATAATTTTTCTGTTCTTCGCCTTTAGAAATATCGAAACGACCATATCTTGAATCTTCTGAAGAGATCAATTTATTTGGCATGTATCTTGATGAATAATTTTTTAAGAAAATATCTTTGGAAAAAATTAACAATATAGTAAAAAAGACTAGCAAAATGATTTTCCATAATTTTTGAGAATACAGAATAAGTAGAATAAATGAAATTATACAAGTGATGATCAAAATGGTAAAATTTGTTATAAAGAAAATTAAGGCAATAAATATCGACCCGCCAATAATAATACCAATGCATTCAAGTATGTAAACTATATGTACTGGTCTGTTTTTAGCATTTATTAATTTACAATTTAGTGGGAAAAGGTAGCCGATTAGCAGGCAACCGGGTGTAAGTATAATAAATGCAAGTAAGATCAAATTGGGAATATTTATTAGTAAACCTGAGATCAGTGATAATTTTTCGGTCAAAATACGAATAGAAAGAAATTGAATAGGAACTAAAATGATTAAGATGGATAGCAAGATCTCTACTTTTAATTCTGTTTTTGAAGAAAATGAAAGCCACTTATGTAATAGAGAACCAAAAGCCACCATCAATAACCAAAGTGAAAGGAAAATTGAAAAAATGATTTCATTTCCATTTACTTCCACCATTAATTCTCTAAGTAATATCGTTTGTCCGATAGAACATACGATACCATAAATTATAAAAATTAGATACTGTTTCAAATCTGTTTTGTTAATGGAAATAGATCTCATTTTCCATACTTTTATTTATTCCAGATTCCGTAAATATTTTCTCCGCAATATTCACATTTGCCATTTTTAATATGAATAGATTCTATTTTGTATCCGGAACGATCGATAATTTTTTTTCTACAATTAGGACAGTATGTATCTTCTGATTCCGTAGAAATATTTCCTATGTAAATATATTTAATTCCTTCTGATCTAGCGATAGTTTTTGCTTTTTTCAAAGTTTTTAATGGTGTAGGAGGGCGATTAAGTAATTTATATTTTGGAAAAAAGCGAGAAAAATGAAGAGGATAATTCGTTCCAAGAGAATCAACCATCCATTTACACATATTACGGATTAATTTTGGATCATCATTTGCATTTGGAATGACTAAATTAGTAATTTCCAAATGTAATCCCAATTCTTTAGCTATTTTTAATGTATTTAAAATCGGTTGTAATTTTCCTGTTGTGTAAGTTGAATAGAAATTTTCAGAATAACCCTTTAGATCGATATTTGCAGCATCAAGATATTTTGCGAGTTCTCGAAAAGGTTTTTCATTGATGAATCCACAGGTAACCATCACAGTTTTTAGATTCTCTTTTTTAGCAAGTTTAGCAATATCAAGCATATATTCGTAGTAAATCGTTGGTTCAGTATAAGTAAAAGCAATAGATTTGCAATTATAATTTTTTGCGACTTCGATAATTTGTTCGGGAGTCATTTTGTAAGGTTTCACTTCGTTTGGTCTAGATTGCGAAATTTCCCAATTCTGACAAAAATTACATCTCATATTACAACCAACTGTAGCAATAGATAAAATTTTTGTTCCCGGAAAGAAATGGTACAATGGCTTTTTTTCCACTGGATCAATATTTATTGCCACAGGTTTGTTATAAACCAATGAATATAATTTGCCATCGATATTTTTTCGAACACCACATACACCGGTTTGCCCTTCCGGCAAAATACATCTATTCGGACAAAGTTCACAATTTACACGATTTTTTTCAATCTTTTGATAATAACTAGCTTCTTTCAGAGATTTAGTTTCCTGTGCTGTAATAAAAGAATTGAAAAAAATCAATATCAATAAAATTAATAATATTTTTTTCATTTTCATATTTTACCTATCTCTTTTTAATTAAGATATAAAATAATTTATTAATATGCAAATTATATGAATGAAATATTTCATGTAAGAAGATATATTTCGAACTTATAAATTCTTTGTAATTACTTAGTTTTAATTAATGTTTTGAGCAACAAATATACTAATAAATAACAGTGAATAGGTTGTCTATTTTTTATTAACTAATGATCTCATTCTGAATTATCTGCTCCATTGTTTGTCTTTTACGAATAACTTTTAGATTTCCATCTACTTTTAAAAGTAATTCTCCTGCTTGTGGGAATGAATTATAATTACTGAAAGACATAGAAGAGCAGTAGCCTCCGATATTTTCAATAACAAGATGATCTCCAATTTCTGATTTTTTGAGTTTTACAGGTTCTAATTCTTCGGGATCATTTATTTCAGGTGTCAGGATATCACCACTTTCGCAGCAGTGTCCGACAACGAGTGTATCTTCTGTTTCTTTATTTTTATTTTCATTATTTTTAATAATATACATCGAATGAATTGATCCATACATTGCAGGTCGAGTGATCTCTGTTATTCCACTATTAATTTTAATGAAATTATATCCATCTTTACCTGTATAATTTTTATCAATTATTTTTGTAATTAAAATTCCTGATTTGGTAACGAGATAATTTCCAGGTTCGATCTCCAATTTTATTCTTCTTCCCGTTTCTTTATAAAAACTTATAAAAATATCTTTAATTACATTTCCGGTGTTTTGGATATCTGTAGTTTTTTCATGATCAGAGTGAGCAATTTTAAATCCGCCTCCAAGATTCAGCGTGTGAACATCCGGAAATAATTTTACTGTGTTCAGACTTAATTTAGCGACTTTTTTCCAAATATTCGGATTTGTTCCTGAACCAATATGTGTATGTAGTTTATTAATTTTTAAATTATATTTTTTTGCAATTTGTTTTGCTTGTGGAATGTCATCTTTCCAAATACCAAAGCTAGAAGATGGTCCACCGACATTCACTCGTTTTACATGACCGGAGCCCATGCCTGGATTTATTCTTATGCTTATATTTTTGTCAGGAAACAATTTTCCATAAGATTCTAATTGAAAAAGGGAAGTGGCGTTGAAAATAACTCCTTTTTTTACAAATTCTTCAAGATTATTTGGCAATTTCTGTGAGGTAAGTTGAATTTTTTCAGGAGCAATACCAATCCTAATTGCTCTTTCAATTTCATAGCCAGAACTTGCATCAAAATGTAATCCATGTTCATTGAATAATTTTAATATTACAGCTGTAGAAAGTGCTTTGATTGCGTATCTCGGTGTAAGACCATAAGCATTAGGAAAATTAATTACTTTTTTTGCAGATTCCAATAATGTTTTTTCATCATAGACATAAATTGGTAAATTGAATGATCCGGTTATCTCTCTTATTTTTTCGTCACTTATTATTTTTAAATTTTTCATATTATTTCCTTATACTTTACTTTAAAGTTATAAAAAAAATAATAATAAAAATAGTTGTTTTTTAGGAAAAATTATTATATTCTATAGGGCTATTTGAATAAAATGGCGACGTACCCAAGTGGCTAAGGGGGAGGTCTGCAAAATCTTTACGCGCCGGTTCGAATCCGGCCGTCGCCTCAGTTGCTAATAAAATGCCGAAGTGGCGGAATTGGCAGACGCAAGGGACTTAAAATCCCTCGGACATTTTTGTCTGTACCGGTTCAAGTCCGGTCTTCGGTACTAAACGCCCTGTAATATTAATTGCAGGGCGTTTTTAAATTTTATACAATATATTTTTAGGATTATTAAAAAATAATACCAAATTATCATTTTTGTTTTGTAAATTATAAGTTATAATTGAAATTTTTAAGACATTTTGACAAAATGAAAAATAAAAGGAAACTACAATGATATATTTTTTAGCAATATTCATCTATTTAATATTATTGATCGGAATTGGAATTTATAAATCACAAAAAGTAAAATCACAATCAGATTTTGCTGTAGCAGGTAGAAGTTTAACTCCTTGGGTATTAGTTGGAACAATGTTAGCTACTTGGATCGGAACAGGTTCAATATTAGGAAATGCTGGGAAAACCTATGAAACGGGAATTGCTGCCTTGATATTACCGATTGGTGGTGTACTAGGAATTATTGTTTTGACAAAGATCGCAGGAAAGGCGAGAAACTTCGAGAAATTTACAATTCCTGAGATAATTGGTGATCGATTTGGAGATATTCCAAGAATATTAAGTGCTTTGGCTTTGGTTATAGCTTACTTGGTAATTGTTAGTTATCAATACAATGCAGGTGGAGCTGTTTTGGAAACGATATTTGTTGATGAAGCCGGTAATTCATTGCTTTCTGCTAATTCTGCAATTATAATTGCCGCAGTTTTTATTGTAGTTTATACGATGTTAGCCGGTTTGTTAAGTGTCGCTTACACCGATGTTGGAAATGGAATAATTATTACGATCTCTTTTTTGGTAGCTTTTCCAATTTTATGGATAAAGGCAGGAGGATGGAGTGGGATCGAGAGTTCTTTTATCGCGATGAACAAAGAAGAACATATGCAATTTTGGGGAGTATATTCACCTTTAAAAATTGTGAATTATTGTTTGCCACCATTTTTACTGATACTTGGTGATGCCAATATGTATCAAAGATTTTTTGCAAGTAAAGATGAAAAAGGTGCAACAAAAGCAACCGTAATACTAATTTTTAGTGTGTTGATAATTGAACTATTAATAATTGGTACTGCTTGGATAAGTTCAAGTATGATTCCAGATGCTTCAGCAGGAAAATATGTTTTGATCATTTCTGCATTTCGTTTTTTACCAACGATTTTTGGAGCTATAATGTTGACAACGATAATTGGAATAATTATTTCAACTGCAGATTCTTATTTACTTGTGCCAGCAACAACTATCATACGCGATTTTTATCAAAAATATATTAATGAAAATGCAAGTGACAAAAAAATTGTTTTATTTAGTAGATTATTGGTTTTGATCTTGGGAATTATTGCTTATTTAATATCAAGAGGATTCGCTGCATCAACTACTTTTTTCGAGAAGGCACTTTATGCTTATACAATCTATGGAACTGCAATTACGCCGTCGTTATTGGCAGCATTCTTCTGGAAAAAAGCTACAACAGCCGGTTCTATTGCATCAATCCTAACTGGAATAATTGTAACTTTACTTTGGAAAGAATTACCAATTATTACTAATTCAGCATTGATTAAGGTAAATGAAGTAATTCCAGCAATTATCTTATCAGTATTGTTATTGATAATAGTAAGCAAATTTACTTCAAAAAGAAATGATACAGAAAGATAAGCAAATTTACAAATTTTCCGCTTATGGATTTCTGAAAAATTTACGATTTTTTGATCCGTTCATAATTTTATTTTTTCGGGAAATGGGAATTTCATTTTTTGAGATTGGAATATTGTTTTCAATTCGAAGCATTTTTACGATAATATTTGAAATCCCAACAGGAATAATTGCAGATAGTTATGGAAAGAAAAATTCAATGATCTTCTCTTTTATTTCATATATAATTTCATTCATTATTTTTTATTCATTACCGCAATACAAATTTTATATCGTTGCAATGATATTATATTCTGCGGGAGAATCATTTCGAAGCGGAACTCATAAAGCAATGATTCTTACCTATTTAAAATTTAAAAAATGGGATGATCTCAAAGTTGAATATTATGGATATACGAGAAGTTGGTCACAAAAAGGATCGGCTATTTCGGCACTAATTGCAGGAGGGATTGTTTTGCTTACAGGACAATATAAATTTGTGTTTTTGGCGTCGATTGTTCCTTACATTATGGAATTGTTTCTAATGATCTCATATCCAAAATTATTAAACGAACATAGGCAAAACAGAGAAAAAAATCCATTATTAAAAAAAATATATAGAGATTATAAGTTTACGATCAAAAATTTCATAAAAGCTTTTAATAACCTGCAGTTTGTTAAATCAATCTTCAATTCTACACTCTACGATGGATTATTCAAAACTATTAAAGATTATATTCAGCCAATGATAAAGATATATGCATTGACTTTGCCTATAATATTTTTTACAGAAGATAAACAAGGTGTTATCGTAATTTCAGTAGTGTATTTCATACTTTATTTGCTTACTTCTGCTGCTTCAAAACATTCTGCAACAATATCAAAGAAATTTACTTCAATTATTTCTGCTGTAAATATTAGTTATTTAATTGGCATATTTTTATCAATTGCTGTTGGAATATTTTATCTGGTTAATTTTAAAATTGTTGCGATATTAATTTTTATATTTTTGTATGTTTTTCAGAATTTCCGTCGTCCTGTTAATGTTAGAATAATAAGTGATAATATTTCTTATAATGTTTTATCGTCTGGTTTATCTACAGAATCATTTTTAAAAAATATTATTCAAGTAATATTAGCTCCTCTGTTGGGAATTTTAGTTGATACCTATGGGGTTGGGATTGGGATTGCTATTATTTCTTGCGTTGTTTTTATGCTATATCCGTTTATTAAATTGAAAAGTAAATAATTCGCAATGAATATTTGTTTTTGCTATTTATATAAAAAATAAAACAACATTTTTATTTGAGAATTCGCAATATTTTTCCTTTTATAATCCCCAAGATTGATATTTTTCTCGTCTATTCTTTACCTTTTTCATATAATTTCTTGTTTCTTTAAAAGGCAAATCAGTTCTTAGTTTTTGATAAACTTCTTCCGGTTTCATAATATTTATTTTTTTTGCTGTATCTTGTAAATTTAAACTATCAAATGTTTTATTGACATTTCCCGATCCTGTATTATATGCTGCAATAATACAATAATTTCTACTTTTTCTGTTATGGATATTTTTAAAATAGTGTGTTTTTAATTTATATAAATATGCGGTTCCCAATTCTATATTATTTTTAGGATCATATAAATAATTAGCCGGAAGCATTTTTTCTTTGTCGTAAATATATTTATAAGCTTCAAGTGCTGCAGTACGAGGGACCAGTTGCATTAAACCGTATGCAGGAATATAAGAGCGAGCTTTTGGATTATAATATGATTCTGTATGGATCATTGCAAAAACGAGATCAATTGGCAAGTCATAATAAGTCGAATATCTTTTTACGATTGGTAGATATTGTTCGGCTCTTTTTTGAATGTTGTCAGGAGCTAATTCCAACGATATTGAATATTTTAAAAATTCCGGTTGTTCACTCAAAAAAGAGGCATCTCCTTTCTTTTTAGGATTCTTTACTTCATTAGTTTTTACTTCTGTTTTTTTAATTTCTGAACTATTGATTATTTCTTTTGAATATTCTTCAATATTATTTGTATTTACAGTTTTTCCATTTTTCATTTGTAATTGATCTTTTAATATCGGTCTTTTGGAGAGGGATACTGCCTTTTCTTTCGGTATATCGTAATCTTTGGTTTTACCTTTTGTTAATGCTAATTCCTTTATAGCTACGATCAACTTTTCTTTGACAAGCTTATCGTTATCAGCGTTTTTTATAGGAATGAGAATTTCTACTTTTGCATTGCTATTTTTGAAATCAACTGCAGTTCGAGTATTATTATCATTACTATATTCTACCCAATCTTTTTTAGTTGAAGTAACAAAATTTCCCCACTTTTTTTCCATATTTTTTTTAAAATTTTCGAATGCTTCTTTATCTGCTTTGACATAAGCTTCATACGCTTTTTTATCTTCAATGGCAAATTTCTTAAATTGTGTTTGTTGAGCTTTTTTATATTCTTCAAAAGAATCTTGTGCGAAAGAATTATTTACAAATAAAATCAATGTTGTCATTACGAAAAACATTATAAAAGAATTAAAAGTTGCTTTTGATTTCATCTTATTCTCCTTTTGGTTATTTATTATAAAGTATTAATTTCTTTTTAAATTTGCAAATATTTTATAATAAATTTGATACTGGAAATCTGTTATCGAATTTAACGAATTAATTAAAAAAAATCACTACGAATAAATGAAACTTCGGAAATTTTGATAGATAATAATTGATTTATTAATTTTATATAACTGAAAATATTTTTATATTATGTAAAAATAGGAATTGAATAAATGAAAAAATATTTGTTACTGAGTCTGTTTTCGATGTTTATTTTTTATAGTTGTGCAACGATCGGAATTAAGAACATTGAGAAAAGATATGAAATTGAAAAACTTGACAGACAGACAAAAAAAGTTTATTTAAATGTTCAGGAATTTTTAGATGGATGTATCAACAATTTTGATCCAATTGAAATTAAAATTGGTAGTAGAATTGATACAATAATTATTAATGAAAAAGCAAAAAGTTTAGAAATATTTTTCAATGACAGATTTTCTTTTATACCATTCAGAGAAAAAAATGTAAGTATTATTTATAAAAGTATTAGTGAAATATTAGGATGGAAATACGATAATTATTCAATTAATATTTATTCAAATAGTTTTTTGATCGAAGAATTAGTTCCGAATTTTTATAGAAATAATAAAAGATATTATGATAAAACTCGTTTGCCGAAAGAGGAAAAAAGACGAATTCCGGTTGTGAGAAATATTAGCTCATCGAATAAGCCGACCAACGGTTTGAATGATAGAAATATTGCTCTGTGGCATAGTCATGGTTGGTATTATGAAAATTCATTGGATAGATGGGAGTTTCAGAGAGCAAGGAATTTTCAAACGGTAGAAGATATATTTCCAATGGCATTTACAATTCCATATATTATTCCGATGCTTGAAAATGCCGGTGCAAATGTATTTGTGCCACGGGAAAGAGATATACAAAAAAATGAAGTTATTGTTGATAACGATACTTCGGAAAATAACGAATATATTGAAAGTGAAAATAATTGGAAAGTTGGAGCTGATACTGGTTTTGCTATTGGAAATCCGCCTTATGTATCGGGAGAAAATCCATTTAAAAAAGGCACATTCAAGTATACTGAAAGCAGTGAAAATGGAAAGGCAAAAATTAATTGGATTCCAAATATTCCCGAAAAAGGAAAATATGCTGTCTATATTTCATATTCTCAAAATACAGAAAATGTTACCGATGCTAACTATACCGTTTACCATTGTGGTGGAAAAACAGAATTTCTTGTTAATCAACAAAAGGGTGGGAGCACTTGGATATTTTTAGGAAAATTCAAGTTTGAAAAGGGAATAAATCCTCAATTTGGAAAAGTTGTTTTGACAAATGAAAGTGCAGATACAGGTAAATTTGTTACTGCCGATGCTGTTCGTTTTGGTGGTGGGATGGGAAACATTTCACGCAATGGGAAGATAAGCCAAAAACCAAGATTTGTTGAAGGTGCAAGATATTATTTGCAATATGCTGGAATGCCTGATACATTGGTTTATAATCTGAACAATGATTCAATTGATTATAATGATGATTATCAATGTCGTGGTGAATGGGTAAATTATTTGGTTGGTGCTCCATTTGGTCCAAATAGAAATAGAGATACAATCGGTTTAAATATTTCGATTGATCTGTCGATGGCTTTTCATACTGATGCTGGATATGATAAGAGTATAAAAACGCCAAAAATATTAACTATTTATTGTTCTGAAGATGCTGAAGAAAAGATAGTTTTTCCCGACTCAATGTCTCGTCTCGCTAATCGTGATTTTGCCGATATTCTTCAAACAGAAATTGTGAATGATATGAGTAAAATTTATAATACCGAATGGGCAAGAAGAGGAATTTGGGATAGGGGATATAGTGAAGCATACAGACCGAATGTTCCTGCTGCTCTTTTGGAAATGCTTGTTCACGATAATTTTTGGAATATGAAATATGGTAATGATCCGCAATTTCGTTTTAATGTAAGCCGAGCAATTTATAAATCGATGTTGAAATTCATTGCCACGCAAAATGGATATGAATATATTGTCCAGCCATTACCAGTTGATAATTTTTCTACAGAATTTATTAATAAAAATAGTGTAAAATTGCAGTGGAAACCTAAAATTGATAAGTTAGAACCAACTGCAAAACCTAATAAATATTTTATTTATACAAGAAAAAATAATAGTGGATTTGACAATGGAATTGTATCTGATAAACCTGAGATCGTGATTGATAATTTAGAAAAAGATGTAATTTATAGTTTTAAAGTTACGGCTGTGAATGAAGGTGGGGAAAGTTTTCCTTCTGAGATATTATCTGTTTGTCGAACAGAAGATTCCAAAGATGTTGTTTTAATAATTAATGGATTTGACCGTATTGATGCTCCTGCTACAATTGAAACTGAACAATATCAGGGTTTTATAAATTTTTGGGATGAAGGTGTACCGGATAAATACGATATTAATTTTATTGGACGACAATATGATCTTAATCCGAAATCGCCTTGGATAGATGATGATTCTCCGGGATTTGGTGCAAGTTATTCTGATTTTGATGATAAAGTAATTGCAGGCAATACTTTTGATTTTCCAATTATCCACGGCAGATCACTTAAAAAAATCGGTTATTCTTTTGTATCTGTTAGTGATGAATCAGTTAGAGAAGGAATTGTAAATTTAAATAATTATAAATTTATAGATCTGATATATGGTGAAGAAAAATCGTCAAATAATCCAAATGGAGAAGGGAAAATTCAATTTTCTATTTTTCACAAAAATATGATGAAACAAATTTATAAATATTTAAAAAATAGTGGAAATATTTTTATTTCAGGTGCTTATATCGGCTCTGATCTAAATGATTCTTTAAAACAGATATTTGCTGACACAATCCTAAAATATAAATGGCGCACAGATCATGCTGTCAATAATGGAAGCGTCTATTCTGTAGATAGTTCATTTAACTCCGTAGAAAAGTTTGAATTCAATTCAAGACTTAATGATATAGTTTATAAAGTAGAGTCACCGGATGGGATAGAACCGGCAGACAGCTCAAATGCAAAAACGATCTTCAGATATTCACAAAATAATGTAAGTGCTGGAGTTGGTTATAAAGGAAATTATAGTACAGTTATTTTGGGTTTTCCATTTGAAACGATAATCGAAGAAAAAACTCGCGACCAATTAATGAAATCAATATTTAATTTTTTTAATTCTGAGTTAGAAATTCAAAATAAAGAAAAATTTGACGGACGAAAGAAAAGTTTGAATAATTGATGATAAAAAAGAAATTTATTTTATCAAAACCATTTTCCTAACTTCAGAATATTCTGGAGTTAACAATTGATAATAATAAATTCCACTAGCAAATCTATTTCCATCAAATTGGATAGAATGAATTCCACTACTTTGATTTTCATTTATCAATGTTTTTATTTTACTTCCGATTATATCATAGATATTTATTCTTACATTTGCAGACTTTACTAAGTAATAATCTATTGTTGTCTTTGGATTGAATGGATTTGGATAATTTTGGAACAATGTATGTTTAGTAGGAATAGTTTGATTGTTTTTATTATTAGAACTATATAATGTAAAATTAATTGCTATAGTATCATCCGGTAGAATTTGTATAATGGAATCAATAATAACATAATTATTTTTACTTGCTGATATTTCTATGGTTGCTGCTATATGATTAAAATTATAATATCCATTACTATCAGTAGTGTCGGATATCTGACCATTATAATCTTCTCCATATATAACTCTCGCATATTGAACTGGATTACCTAAATTATCTAAAACGAAACCATCAACATTTCCTTTAGCATTCTCCAAATCATTTGCCTTGCCAATAGTTGGAGAATTATCAAGATACCATCTATATTTCGATTTATAAATGTTCATTGATTGGTTAGTGTCCGGTGCAGATATTAGATAATTTTCCACATTACCAAATAAAATTATGTCTAGTACAAGTCCTAATGAAGTATCGTGTAATTTTATTATGTCTCCTTTAGGATTTATGGAAAATGAGCTTTTTAAACTATCAATAGTAATAACAATATAATTTGAATCTAAATTCATATTTTCTTTAAAATAAGCAGTATCAGATTTAGATGTTAAATAATAAAATTCACTTCTGTCTAAATCATTATCATTATACAACTCTATTATCCAATTAGAAGAATCGGTTTGGTCAAGTAATATTTCACTAAAATTGTATGGTATAATTATATTAGAAAAAATATTAATAGAAAAAATAATAATAATTAATAATATTATCTTAAAAATATGTTTTTTATAATTATTTTTCATTATTTTTCTCCCATTCAATGATTAAATTTTTTGTTGGCATAAAATTTATTTTATTACATTTCAAAATCCTTGTATTTCCTTCAATTACTGTTTCATCTGGCAAAATAGAAGTATATTTTACTTCATAGTTAATTGGCATTTTATAAATATATTCTGCATATTCAAAAGGTTTTCCCCATTTCTCAGTAGTTGTCAAAATATATTCCATTCGATTATTTTTAATTTTTTGATGATAAATTATTTGATAAATTGATATACTATCTTTCAAAACATTTACAGAAAAATAAATACCATTATTATCTGATTTAAAAGAAATATTATTTTGATTTTTTAGATTTGTAATTTTTATTTTATGTGGAAATGACATTTCATTGTTTATTATAAAGGGGTAATATAATAAACAGTTAATATTCATAAAACTTGAATTTTTTAAATAATATGTTCCTTTAATTATGCAAAATTCATCTTGTAATTCAACAATAATTTTTTCACGATAAAAATTCAATGATTGAGAGAGTAAATTATTATTCAGAATTATGGAAAATATAATAAAAAATAACAATTTAATAATTTTATTTTTCATTTGATTTCACATTTTAATAGATATATCATGTTTCCCAAAATCTTATTTAATCAAAACCATCTTCTTAACTTCAGAATATTCCGGTGTCAGTAACTGATAATAATATATTCCACTTGCAAAATTATTTCCATCAAATTGAACAGAATGTATTCCGCTGTTTTGATCTTCATTTATTAGGGTTTTAACTTTTTTTCCAACAAGATCGAAGATATTAATTTTTACATGAGTATTCTTTGGAATGTTATATTTTATTGTAGTTACGGGATTAAACGGGTTTGGATAATTTTGATAAAGTATATAGTTTTTTGGAATTATTTGCTCATTTTCAATTGCAGCCGGAACTGATCTTACCACTCGCAGATCATCGAAATATATTTTTCCAATATTTGGTGAGGTTCCATTATTATTATAAGCCAGATGAATACTATCAAATTCAAGTGTTCCGTCTAAACTTCCCTCAGAAACTGTTGGCCAATTGCCAAGATTATTAAAATTCCAAGAGACGAGCTTCCAACCGATCCAATCTATTTCATACCAAGGACTAACTTCTGTTCCGCCATTATCATCAACACAAAATCTGAATTTATTTCCACTTTCATCTCCGAAAATATAAACTTGTAAAATATAAGAATCATCAAAATTTACAGTTCTTGGTGTTCC
>LSCC01000037.1 GCA_001577215.1 Fidelibacterota bacterium TCS52 | reverse complement strand
AAATTAAAAAACATTGATGTTAAAGCGATTGATTATTTCACGAAATTAGGTGGAGTTATGCATGCCAAATATATGCTTGTTGATCGTAAAGATGTATTTATTGGGAGTCAAAATTTTGATTGGCGAGCATTAAAGCATATTCATGAAATTGGTTTTAGGATTAGAAGTAAAAAACTTGCACAAATGTATGGACTAATTTTCGATTTGGATTGGAGAATTGCTACAAATGAAAAAAATAATTCAATAGATTTATATTTTGAAAAAAATATTAATCAGGTAATAAATGCAGAAAATCAAATTATTTTAAGATCTGGAACAAAAAAACAGATTGAATTATATCCAAGTTTTAGTCCAAAAAATTTAATTTATTCTGGAATGAATTGGGATGAAGACGAGATAATAAAATTGATGAACAAAGCAGAGTCGGAAATATTAATTCAATTGCTATCATATTCAGTGAAAGATCAGAATGATTATTACTCGAAATTAGATAATGCCATTCGTGCTGCTGCAATTCGAGGTGTAAAAGTAAATATTATTTTATCTGATTGGAGCAGTGGCAAATCCAAGTTGCCTTATATAAAAAGTTTAGCAGTAATTCCAAATATTAAAATTCATTTTAGTACAATTCCGGAATGGAGCGGTGGTTATATTCCCTATTCTCGTGTAGAGCATTGTAAATTTTTAATAGTTGATAAACAATATGGTTGGCTTGGAACTTCCAATTGGGGGAAAAGTTATTTTTATACGAGTAGAAACATGGGAATTGTATTCAAAAGTAATTATGTAGCAAAAATCATTCATAAGATGTTTTACAAAAGCTGGAATAGTAAATATACTTATTCAATTGAAATTGAAAAAAATTATAAATAAAAAAGAGGTAAAATGAAGTCAGAAAATAAATACATAAAGATATTTTTTCTAATAATATTAATGTTGGTTTCAAAAAATTTTGCAAATGTAGATATGTTTGGTTATTTTGAATCGGAAGGCGATTATATGATGTTTGAGAATGATGATTATTATTTTGGATATAATAAATTTCGTTTGGATTTATTAGGAATTCCGGGAGATAAAGTTGAAGTTGGAGCTGATATTGTTTATAAGAATTTCAATGGTAAAACAACTTGGAATTTAATGAATTTTATTCCGGAAAAACATTGGCCGATAAATCCTCACTCAAGTACAATACTTGACAGAATGTCATATTTGCCGATAAAAATGTCAGACACTTTATTTTTGGATAATGTTTATTTAAAATTAGATTTTGATAAATTTAGGGTGTTGTTAGGTCGTCAGCAAATTTCTACGGGTGTTGGCTATGCTTGGAATCCAACAGATATTTTCAATAAAAAAGATATTATGGATCCTACTTATGAACAGACAGGTATTGATGCAATTACTATGGAAATTCCAATTGGACTCAGTGGAAATTTTACGGGAATTTTACAATTGAAAGATAATTGGGAGAATACAACAAAATATTTAAAATACAAACAAAATATCGGACAGTTTGATATTTCTTTGAGTTTTGGACAAAGAATGAGAGAATTCAACTATTTCAACTATTTAATGGGTGATTTTAGAGAGAAAAACTTTATACAAGAAATGGTAGGTGGTAATATTGTTGGTGAATTTTTGGGATTAGGTGTTTGGTCGGAATTAGGAATTTATAGTAATAATTATATGGATGGAATAAATTCTCTAAATTTATATTATTTTGATGAAGACAAATATTATAATGAATATGTAGTTGGAATTGATTATACTTTCAAAAATTCATTATATATAATGGGTGAATATTTTCATACTGATGTAGGTATTGAAATAGATGAACTTGCTTTTGATCATTATTTAAATTATTTTCAATCGAATGTTCGAGGATTAAATCAGAATTATTTATTTACGAATGTGATGTATCCACTAACAGATTCATTCACAATTGGTGCATTTAATATTGCAAATTTAGATGATCAAAGTGTGGTTTTTAATCCACAAATTAAATATTTATTGAATAATAATGTAGAGATTAATTTTATTGGAAGTATATTTTATGGAGAAAGTGATACGGAATTTGGAACGCAGGACTATAATTTTAGATTAAGATTAAAAGCGTATTTTTAATTTGACACTTAATAATTGAAATTAAAATAAAAGGAAAACAAAATGAGACAAAAATTACTTAGAAAATTAGGACGGTTAGTTTCGGAAAAGACATGGTTGATGTTGGGAATAATTATAGTGATAACTTTAGTGTTGGGATTTCTATCTTCCAAATTAGAAATGTCTATGAACATGACAAATATTTTACCACAAGACGATCCAATGGTGAAGGAATGTAATTATATTTTTGAGGAATTCAACGGTGCTTCTAATGTTTTTATAGTAGTTGAGGGTGAATATGATAAAATGATCAAATTCGCTGAAGATATTTCTCCACAAATAACAAATTTGGGTAATTGGATAGAAAAAAATGATAATGGAAAAATTTTAAAAGAACATAATTCAGTTATAGAAAAAGTAAAAGCAGGAAAAATTGAAGCAATTAATGGATATTTTTCAAGAGTAGATTTTAAACAACCTGTTGATTTTGTTGAAAATCATGGACTAATGTTGATTAAGCCGTCTAAATTAAAAAATGTTCAAGACATTTACACTGACCCAAACTTATTACCATTTTTAACTAACTTAAATAATAGTTTGGAAAAAGAATATATTCAGTCGGAAGAAAAATTATCAACAATGCAGAAACAGAGATCTGCAGTACAGTTTTTAGATGGAATAGAAAGTTTTGTTGACTATTCGGAAGAAGCATTTTATTCAGATGGGTATAAAAATTCTCTTGGAACAAATGCAGCAAAAGCAATGACAATTGGCAATTCTTATATGGTTTCTCCTGACAGATCAATGCTGTTAATTATGGCTACTCCGAATTTTAATATTATGCAAATGGATTATTTGATGCCGGCGGTAAATGGATTGGAAAAATTTGTAAAAACAGAAGCTGAAAATTATGATGTTAAAGTAGGACTTGCGGGAACACTTCCACTTGGTCGTGATGAAATGGCTTCTGCAACTGAAGATTCAATGTTGTTGACAATGTTAGCATTAGGAATTGTATTAATTTTATTTATTGTAACTTTTAGGATGATTAGCTCACCATTTTTTGCATTGATAAATTTAATAATTGGAATTGTTTGGGCGATGGGTGTTTCATGGTTTCTCGTTGATTCTTTGAACATGATGACGGCAATGATGGCAGTTATTTTAGTTGGATTGGGAATTGACTTTTCAATACATATTATTTCTGTTTATACTGAATCAGTAAATAAAGGAATTCAGCCGAAAAAGGCAATAATTGAAACATTAGAAAAAGTTGGGACCGGAATAATTACTGGTGGATTTACAACTGCCGCAGCATTTCTAACATTAACAATTGCTCGTAGTGCCGGCTTAAAAGAATTTGGATTGGTAAATGGAGTTGGATTAATTGTAATAATGATCGCTACACTTATCGTTTTACCAACAATATTGATGATAAGAGAAAGATTTCGTTCAAAAATTAATGTAACCCAAAAGAAAAATAGAGACATTTCTTATGCTACAGTTGGAAATATATCTAACTCATTTTTCAAGAGATGGAAGGTCTCATTGATAGTTCTACTGATTGTTACGATAGGATTCGGATATATGATAACAAAAGTTACAATGGATTATAATTATCTGAACATGGAACCCGCAGGTTTAGAATCAATAAAACTTAATGAGGAGATTATTGATAAATTCAATATGTCATCTGATATGACGATGATGACAGCAAAATCATTAGAAGAAAATTATCAATTTACAAAAGAAGCAAAAGAGAAATCAAGTATAAGTTTTATTGAATCAATTTCAGATTATTTACCAATGAAAGAAGAGCAGGAAAGAAGAATGCCAAAACTGAAAATGATCCAAAATACAATGAAAAATAAATCGATAATTTCAACAATAAATAAAAATGATTGGCAGAAAATTAAATCAGAATTATTCCGACTTGAAGCGAATGTTATAGAGATGCAGGATATGGCTTTTATGGGTGGACAGGACATGGTTGATGAAAAAGCTACAAGATTAGTTGGAACTCGTGAAAATCCGATGAGTGGCAATTTAACATCTTTCATTTCTGGCTTTGAATCTAATGAAATTAATTTAAATAGATTATCACTTTTCAATATTGATTTTGCAAAAGAATTTAAATCAATCGTATTGAATATGTCAAATTCTTCACAAATAAAAATAAAAAATTTACCACAAATTGTAAAGGATAAATATATAAGTGAAGATGGAGATAGATATTTAATGACGATCTATCCAAAAGGAAATGTATGGAATATTGAGTATCTTGAAGTTTTCACAAAAGATGTTTTTGAAATCACGCGTAGTGTATCAGGAACACCTCCAATGTTCTATTATCTAATGGAAATTTTGGGTAAAGATGGTCGAAGAGCTTCATTATTAACAATTGTAGTAGTTTTTTTATTTCTATGGTTTGATTTTAAGTCACTAAGAAAAGCACTTACCGCAATGGTTCCATTATTTGTTGGTGTTATTTGGATGATTGGTACAATGGGAATATTTGGAATTCAAATTACTCTGCTAAATATTATGGCAATTCCCCTAATAATTGGAATTGGAATCGACGATGGTGTTCACCTACTTCATCGCTATAATATTGAAGGAGAAGATAATACTCGTAAAGTTTACAGCTCGACAGGAAAAGCAGTAATAATAACTTCATTGACGACAATGTTATCTTTTGGTTCGTTAGTTTTTGCTACTTATCGTGGTTTTGGTAGTATGGGACTTGCATTATTTATCGGAGTTGGAATGTGTTTACTTGCTTCAATTTTAGTATTGCCGGCGATTTTGGGGATTGGAAAGAAATAAAGATGTCTCACTAAGTTGCAAAGATTAATTTAAAGAAAATATTTAATTGAAAAGTTATTAACAACAAAATATATTTGTAAATTAAATTTTAAATCTTTATATTTCAATACGGATATAAAGAAAAAAATGTATAAAATTGACATAAAAAAATACTTCACATTAAAACACTTAATTTTTGTAATAGTTGGTGGGATCGCCGGATATATTTATTATCATTTTTGGGGATGTGCAAATCAAACATGTCCAATTACTTCCAATCCGTATTTAACAATTTTATATGGAATGGTTTTTGGATATTTATTGACGCCAAGTAAGAAAAAAACTGAAGATAAAAGCAAACGCAGTGAAATATTGTCTTCGGAATTTCACGGGTCAGAAAAGTGAAAAATTGCAAAATATTTTATATTTTCTATTATTAAAGAATTGGGATTTTTAGTAATATTAACAATAAATAATAATATTTATATTTAAGTAAATTGATGTTTAAAAATATTCTATTTTACAAAAAGAAAACAAAAAGAAAGAAAATTGGAGTTGCTCTCGGAAGTGGTTCTTCAAGGGGGTGGGCTCATATTGGCGTTTTGGATGCTTTAGATAAAAATGGTATTAAAATTGATTATATAGCCGGAACGAGTATTGGTTCTTTTGTTGGAGCGATCTATGCTGCAGGCGAATTAAAAAGCTTAAAAAATTTTGCATTAAAAATGAAATGGAAAGATGTACTTAACAATCTTGATTTTACATTCCCGCGATATGGATTTTTAACTACCGAAAAAGTATCTAATATGATAAATATGCACACGAATATTAAACAGTTCAATGAATTAAATATTCCTTTAAAAATTATAGCAACTAATTTATTAACTGGAGAACAAGTTATTATGGATTCAGGTAATATTGTTGATGCAGTTTCTGCCAGTGGTTCTGTACCAGGAATTGTTATTCCTTTTGTTAGAAATGGAGAAATATTAGTTGATGGTGGTTTAGTTAACCCTGTACCTGTTGATATTGTAAAGGAGATGGGAGCTGATGTTGTTATTGCTATTGATTTAAGCAAAGGAATAATTGATCATAAATTAAAAAAACAGAAAAAAGTATCGAAAAAAAATATCGATCAAAAATTATATTCTGAAATATATTTTAAAAATATAGAAAATCCGATCATTAAAAAATTAACAAGAAAATTAACCAAAGCAGAGAAAGTTGTCTTTGAAAAAGTTGGATCATGGAAAAAATCCAAGGTTGACTTACCTAATATTTTTGAAACATTTGCTACTTCAATAGATATTATGGAAACTCAAATCACAAAGATGAATTTTCGAATTTCTAAACCCGATGTAATAATCCGTCCTAAACTTGGTGATTTGAAATTTTTTGACTTTAATCTCGGTGAAAAAGCGATTAATGAAGGATATAAACGAACAATTGAAAAAATGGAAGAAATAAAATCATTAATAAATCAATAAAAAATAAATCCCAAAATAAAATCATCCATATTATTATATACCGGATATTTTTTATATCTTTTATTCTTACTTTCCAATTATCTTCACAAAACGAATTTAGTGAAATAAGCATTATTCATAGGGGAGATGGCGGAGTTGTGTCCCCAGGAATAATGAAGATAAATAATAGTATTATTGAAAATATTTCTCGGTATAATGATTCATTAGATCAAAAACAATCATACGATCACATTACACCAACATTTTTTGATTTAAATATTTATGATAGTAGCAGAGTTACATACTATGATTCTTTGCTAGTACAAAATGGAATAGTTTATTATTTATTAAAGGCGGAAAACAGAATATATTTTCACAAAATTGCTCCGTTTTCAGAAAATAAATTACTAGGATATTTTTATGAAAATAATGAATCAACTCCTGGTGGATTTCACAATTTATATCATAAATTTGAAGATGATCTTGCTTTTTCAAAATATTATTTAAATATTAATAATTTGGATACATTACCACATAAAAATCAACTGTCAGCTGATAATTTCAAGAAATTATTAAAAGGTGAACATTCTTTATGGTTGCAGGGTTTCACAAAAGAACAGTTCACATTATTTTCAAAATTGTTAAAAAAATACGAAATAGAAATTGTGTACTTACCAAAAGATATTGAGTGGAAAATAACAACACTTGATAATGTAAATGTTATTATTGATTTGCCAAGTATTTTCCAAATTGAGAAAAATAGGAATTTAATAAACGATTTTGAAAGTTATTTTGGTTTAAATTTGAATTTATATTATGAAATATTTGAAAAAGAAAAATTAACAAATAGTGATTTTTTTATTGACAATCCAATACTAGAAATATTATCTGATGAAGAGTTTATACAATATTGTGCAATTTTTCCATCTCAATTTTTTGGATTAGATGATAATATCGGAATTTTAAGAGAATCTTTTTCTGCTAATTATATTGTATTTTCGGATGACCCATTTAATGAAAGTTCTTTTGTTAAAAAAGTATATATTGATGGAATTGAAATATATTCTAACAAAGATACAACGACTCAATCAAAATAGAAACTTCTATTTTTCCTTGTTGACCATTTTTATTTTATTTTTAAAATTAGATTTATGATCTTTATTCATTTTTGATGAATCAGAATCATCATTTTGAATATTAACATATTGTGGTTTCTTTTGTAAATTATTTATTTTCTTTTTCGTTGGTTGTGATAGTTGTGTTGGATTCAACATGTTTTTTTGAATTTCTGAAGTTGAGATTTTTTGATTAGGCATATTTGGAAAAATAGAATTATAAATATAATAAACACCGAATAATAAAATAATTACAGCAACAGCAGTTGATAATGGTTGAGAATATTTATACATAAATTGTTTGAAAATAAACTTTTTCTTTGATTTATGATGCTCAATCTTTTCCATTAATTTTTCGTTAAAGTTTGCTGATGTTTTTAATTTTGGCAAGCTGTGAAGTGAATGAAGAATTTGTTTCATGTCGTTTAATTTTACTTGACAATTTGGACATTGGTCCAAATGTTTTTCCGCTTCAATTTTCATTGAATGTGAAATACTATTATCTAAATAATTTGATATTAAAGTCTCAAAGCTATAACAGTTCATCTTATAAGCACTTCTCCCTATTTATTTAAATTTTTCAATATTTTTTGCAATTTCAATCTTCCTCGATTTATTCGACTTTTTACTGTTCCAATTGAAACATCAACTATGTTACTCACTTCTTCGTAAGAAAGTTCCTGAATATCTCTTAAAATTAATACAGTCTTAAATGGTTCCTCTAATTGATGTATAGCTTTTAAAATATATTTTATTTGGTGTTTTGAAGTAATGTTTTTTTCAGGGGCATTTGATTCGGAAGGAATTTCATAATCCTTGTCATCAAAACCCATATCGGTTATTGAAAATATTTTTCTTCGTTTTCGTTTTCGTAATTCTGTTTTCGCAAGATTTGCAGCTATTGTAAATATCCAAGTGCTGAATTTTGCAATTTCTTTATACATATCCGCACTGGTATATAACTTCAAAAAAGTATCTTGTACAATATCTTCCGCGGTTTCTTTTGAATGAACATAGCCAAAAACAAAATTTAATAGTCGGTCTTTGAATCTATTTACTAATTCTAAATATGCACGTTCATTTCCCTTTTGAAATTGGAATATTAATTCTTCATCAGTATATTTTTTATTGCTATTCAAATTGATCTTTCCTCATAATATTTTCGATCACTAAAATTAAATTATTTAAAGAATCAATTTGACTTGTTTTTATTCTTTTGTCAGCCTCGACAATTGAATTTATGCCTTTTAAAAGTTGTGTTTTGGAATAATTTTGAGTGTATCCTTTCATCTTATTTAATTGCCTTGTATTATATACATGTATTATTCTACCGGTGGAAATGTCAGCGTTGATTCGTGTATCTTTTAACACACTTAATCCCCAAATAAAATTATATAGCGTTATCAGCATATAAACATCATTAAATCCTTTGGAAACTAAATTTTCTAAAATAATTATTGCTTCAGATTTGTTTTTCTTACCGATTGCCTCAAACAGTTCATTAATTTTGTTCGTTTTAGAATATCCTGCAATGAAACGGACATCGTCATCGGTAATTGTTTGGTCTGGTTTTAAATATATTTTTAGTTTATCCAATTCATTTGACAGATCGGATAAATTCGTTCCAACGATTTTTACTAATTGATCGATAGCAGAATTTGTTATTTTTCTATTATCGTTATTTAGGTAATTTTTAATCCAGGCGGGTATTTCATTTTCAAATGGAGATGTTATCATTAATGTTGTAGATTTTGCTTTAATGTCTTTTAAGAATTTATTTCTATAATCTATATCCGGTGCAATTAATACAAGAATATTTTCCTTTATCGGTTTTTCTAAATATTTTTTTAATAACTTTTTTGAAGGATTCTTAAATTTTTTAATATCATTTAGAATAATTAATTGTGGCTTTTGAAACATTGAAATGGAGTAGAGAATATTTTGTAAATTGGAAGCATCCAATTCATTTGCATATTTTATTTCTTTATCTATCATTCCATTTTTGTTTTTGAATGAATCAGCTAATACATAGATAAAATTTTCTTTTAAGTAAAAATCATCACCAAATAGAAAATATACAGGCATAAATTGTTCTGCTTCAATTTTTTGTAATTCTTTAAAATAGTCGGAAAACCAACTCATAAATATTTTTGTTCACTCATGTATTTTATAATATAACCCAATCCATAAATCAATTAAATTTAACAATTTTTATTAACAATTCAAATTAATTATTGTATTGATAGATATTAGTTAAATGTTAATACAATAAAACCCAATAATACACAATAGTAAGAAAATATGTAAAATTTTCCTTTTAATAAACTATATAAAATCCATTTAATTGCATAATAGCCGGTAATAAAAGCAATGATCGTACCAAGTAGCATTGGTCTCCAATCAATTGCAGAAGCTCCGATAATATTCTTTGTTTCTAAAATCGTTGCTCCAAAAACAAGTGGTAGAGCTAAGATAAAAGAGAACCTTGCGACTTTTTTTTTGTTAATTCCAAGAAACAATCCAGTGGATATTGTACTTCCACTACGAGAAATACCTGGAATAATTGCCAATGCCTGAGCAAGACCTATTAAAATCGATTTTAATAAATTAATTTTTTTAGTTTTATTTTCTGTCCACTGTGTAAGAAATAATATTGTGCCTGTAATTATTAAAGCAACACCAACTGCATTGACATTTTGAAATAAATTTTCGAAAAAATCTTTAAAGAATACACCAACAATTCCTGCGGGAATTATTGCAATTAACATATAAATACTCAAAGCGAAATATTCATCATTTTTCATATTTATACGATAGTTTGTTAATTTCCAAAAATTTTTGATGAAAGCAAATAATATTTTTTGTATTTCTTTTCTGAATACAACCAATACACTTAAAAAAGTTCCAAAATGAAGGAAAACTTCCATAGTGATTCCGGGGTATTTAATACCAAATATTTCACTAACTAGCACTAAATGCCCTGAACTGCTAATTGGTAAAAATTCAGTTAATCCTTGTGTTATTGCTAATAATATTACCTTTAAATAATCCATAAAATGTTAATCCTAATGTTTTTTATCGTGAGTATTTATAACCGTAGATGTATGAATGGTAATTAATTTTTTATTTATCAATTAAATTATTCTCTTTCTAAAACGATAATTCTATTATTTTTAAATTGTAGATAATTCATTGTGGTATTTACTCTGGGTTTTCTGGATGTAAAACTTATTTTTCTAATAGGTCCGATAAATGTATCTAAATCAGACAAAGCATTTTTTATCTCTTCTTTACTACGATTTCCAGATTCGATCAGATTTAATAATAAAAGCATTGTATCATAACCATATAGTCCTACTCTTGTTGGTGTTTTTCCATTAATTTTTTTATATTCTTCCAATAATTTATCGTTTCCATTTTTTTCTCTTAGCCATAGATGATCTGATATAAAAATTATTTCGTTTACATAATTTCCATATTTGTTTAGAATATTAGTGTCAAACCAATTAGCATCCCCAAGATATTGGGCAATGAAATCATATTTAGCTATTTGTGGAGCAACATATTTAATATCTTCCCTTGGAATTGCAAGATAAATTCCGGTTTTACCAATAATTGATAATATGTTATTACTATCGGGATTAGAACTTATTATATTTTTGATCGAGTCGATATAATTAAAGTATGAAAAAACAGAATCATCATATGAAAAATATTTTTCTAATGTGTCAATCGAATTTATTGTAAATATTGAATCCGAGTATAAACTATCATTTTTAGTAATTAGTATTTGTAAAGAATCTATAAGCAATGTATCGTTTTGGGTAATTAGTGTGTGTAGAGAATCTATAAGCAATGTATCGTTTTGGGTAATTAGTGTGTGTAGAGAATCATGTAACAATGTATCATTTTGAGTGATCAATGTTTGTAGAGAATCAATGAAAAATGAGTTGTTTTGAATAATTAATGTTTGTAAAGAATCAATAAACAATGAATCATTATTTATAAATTCATAAGTTAAAGAATCAACTTCTATTATTCTGTCAAATTCATTTCTGATATCTTTTGGTGTTCCCTGATACCAAATGTTCTCAATTACCTTTCCCTCTTTTTTTCCAACTGTTTTATTGAAACTATTTATCATTGCACGACCATATTCATTACTAGGAGCAATAGTGATAAAATCATTTAATTTCAATTTATTAATTGAATAATCAGCAATAGCATATCCTCTTTCATCTTGATCTGGACTTAGTTGAAATATATATTCACCCATATTTCCCAATCCGTTTTCTGTAGCAGTTGGAGTAAGCATTGGAAGTTTCATGATATTACAAATTGGTGACATCGCAATTGCCGATTGGCTTGATAAAGGTCCAATAACAGCAACACAATTTTTCATTTGACTAAATTGATGTGTATGCTTTATTGCCTTTTTTGTATCACTTTTGTTATCTAATATGATTAGATTTATTTCGGTAGAAAGTTGATCTTTGTACTTGTTAAGGGCCAATTTAATTCCATCTAAAATGTTATTTCCGGGAATAGAATTTGGGCCGGATAGTGGTAAAACAATTCCAATATTTATTTCTTCAGTATTACTATTAGTTAAATTATGTTTTAAAATGTTTAAATATGTTTTACTAAAATAATCGATTTGATCAATTTCTTTTTCGGTTTTTTCTATTGTTTTTTTTGCTTTTGCAAAATTTCCGGTGTTAATATATTTTTCGATTAATAATAATTTAACAAAGATATACTGATTTTCTGTTTTAGTCAATGACAATATTTGATTTAGATCACTTTCAGATAAAAATGCACTGCTGATCTTTTTAATGAATTTTTTAATTTCATTGGAGAAGTTAAGATCGTCTGTTAACGATTCTGCTTCAATCGCCGGTAAAATTGCTGTGTTATAATTATTTTTGTTAACAAGTGATTGAGATTTGATAAAATAAATATCTGCCAAATAACGACTTGTAGGAAAATGTTCTCCAAATATTCTGCTAAGTGTAATCGCCGAATTGTAATTGTTTAATTTATAATGACATTTTATTGTCATAAATAAAGCTACAGAAGAGTATGCATCATTTTGAATATTATTTAAATCAAACGTTTTTTCCAATTTGGTAAGTGCACCGTAATAATTTCCATTTTGATACCTTTTTACTGCATCATCAATGTTTTTTTTTGATGTATCAGCTGCAGCAGAAAATGATATTATGGAAATAATTATTGTAAAAATTAGTATTCTTTTTTTCATTGTGTTCTTTTTTAATTTTCGGTAGGTTTATATGAAAAGTTATATTTCTTAATTGTATTAATGTTATCATAATCTGTTAGATCAAATTGAAGAGGACTTATTGAAATGTGATTTTCTTTTACAGCACTTTCATCTTTTAAAGAGGATTCGTTAAACAATAATTTTTCACCTGTCATCCAATAATATGTTCGATTTTTTGGATCTGTTCGTTCATACAATATTTCTTTCCAGCGAGTATTTCCTTGTTCCGTTATCTTAACCCCTTTGATTTCCGAATGATCTTTTACATTTGGTACATTAATATTTAAAAGTGTTCCTTTGGGCAATCCATTTGTTAAGACTTTTTTAACTGCATGTTTAATGAAATATCCAGCAGGTTTATAGTTTGGTTCTGTATAGGTATTTAAGCTTATTGCAATTGAAGGAATTCCCATTATTGTTCCCTCAGCCGCACCGGAAACCGTACCGGAATATAAAACATTATAACCTGTATTACCTCCCAAGTTAATGCCTGAAACAATTATGTCAGGTTGTGTTTTTAAAATTGAACTAACGGCTAATTTTACACAATCAGCAGGTGTCCCTTTTATGGCAACACCAAAAAATTCATCTTTATAATAATGGTCAAAAACTGAGAGTGGATTATTTAATGTAATTCCATGCCCGGTAGCACTTTTTTCCTTATCAGGCGCTACAATAGAAATATTTCCGATATTTTCCAAAGATTCTTTTAGTTTTAGCAATCCTGGAGCTGTAATCCCATCATCATTGATAAGCAGGATATGCGGTTTGTTATTTTGTTTTAAGATAAGTTATTGTCTCCATTTTTTTGGTTTATACTCCTGTCCATAATTTAATTGTATTTTTCCATAATCAATAGTAGAATATTTTTTTGTTTGATTTAAATAATATTCTCCAATTATGGATGGTAAAATTGGTGTATATATTGTTTTAATATCGTCTATTTTAAAATTTTCTTTATTAGAAAAAATTATATCACAATTAGAATAATTATTTTTAAATTTATTGATCCTAATGAATTTTATTTTTTTTTCTGTGGGAGTAGCTGTAAAAATAAAGTCGCGATGTGAATGAAATATAAAAACTGGCAGTTTATAATTTGTGATTTTTCCACCTTGATTTGCCATATATGCCATTATTGTGTTGATCGGTGCGATTGGGATTTTATATGGGAATGCCAAACCAACAGCAAAACTCATTCCTATACGTAAACCTGTAAATGAACCCGGACCGTTAGAAATGGTAATAAGATCAATATTATTAATTTCTAAATTGTTATTTTTTAATAAATTTTCGGTTAATTCAACTAATTTTTCTGAATGAATACGAGGTTGATCAAGATAGCTCTCGTCAACTAATTTCCCATTTTTATGAAAAGCACAGCCACAAATCGATGAAGATGTTTCAAATGATAATATGTTCATAAATTTACAATAAAGACCTTAATTAAATTTCTGATTTAGTATTGTTGTTCATTTTAATTTTTATTATCCTTTCATTATTATTTTTATTATTATGCTCAAAATTAATAAAAATTGTATTATCAGGCAAGAAATCTAATGTTTTTTCTGGCCATTCGATTAAAATTATTCCACCAAGATCAAAATATTCTTCAATTCCTAAATTAAGAAGTTCTTTTGTATTGTTTATTCTATAACAATCAATATGAAAAATAGGAATGTCGCCGCTATATTCATTTATTATTGTATAAGTAGGACTTGTAACATTTTCAATAACATTAAAATATTTACAGAATCCTTTTGTAAAAGTAGTTTTGCCTGAAGCCAAATTTCCTAATAAAGCAATAACATCGCCAGAATGAGTTTTTGAAGCAAATTCATAGGCAATATTTTCTGTTTTTTTTGAAGAATTAGATATTATTGTCTTTATAATTTTTTTGTTATTTATCATGTTTTTTTTGATTTTATTTTCTTTGATTTAGAATTGCAACTGGTAAAAGCATTTCGTCCATTGAAATTCCACCATGTTGAAAAGTGCTTTTATATAAGCTTTTATATTTTCTATAATTATTGGGATAAAGGAAAAAATAATTATCTTTTGCAAAGACAAAATTGTTTGCTACACGTGTAAGAGGAAGTTTAAAATCAGATGGATTTTTTACAAGTAAGGCGGTTTTATTATCAATTTTTAAATTACGACCTACTTTAAATCTAACATTATCAGATGTGGTTTTGTCTGCTTTTATTATTGTGCCCTCTTCTACATTTGTGCTTCCATGATCAGTTGTTACAACAATCGTAAATCCAAGTCCAGCTGCTTTTTCGAATATTTTTTTTATATAAGAATGTTTAAACCAATTTTTAACTACACTTCGATAACTTGCTTCATCAGGTATTATCTCTTGTAATATATCTGATTTTGAGCGTTTGTGTGTCAACATATCAACAAAATTGATTACCATAGCGATTAAATTATTATTATAGTCAGAAAATTTAGAGTAAATTTGTTTACCAAATTCGGCATTGTTAATTTTTATATATTTTATACCATTCTTAATATTTAAATGTACCTTTTGTAAATATCTATTGAGTAATTGCTTTTCTTTACTATTCATACTTTCATCAATTTCAGGATTTGCGTAAATGTCGGGATAGATTTTATTTATTTTATCAGGAAAATCACCTGCGAAAATCGCATTTCTACTATAGGGTGTTGCCGTTGGTAAAATACTTAAATGAGAATGCAGTTCAATATCAAAAGTGTCATATAACAGAGGTTCAATAAATGACCATTGATCATATCGCATACAATCAATTACAACAAATAAAACTTTCTTGTCGTTTTCCAAAAGTGGTTTTAAGAATGTATTTAAAATATCGGGCGACATGGGGATATCAGCATTTCCATTAACCCAATTTTTATAATTATTCAAAACTAACTTTTGAAATTCTTCGTTTGCACTTTGTTTCTGTTCACTTAGGATATTTTGTAAATCATATTGAGGATTATCATCAAATTCCATTTCCCATTCTATCATTTTTTTATGAATATTTACCCATTTCTTTAATGAAATAATTCCCATATTAATATCTTGACTCAATTTTGTGAAGTACTGCATATAATTTTGTGCTTGTGTAGCACGAGTAATGTTGCGACTTTCCAAATTTTTTTTTAATGATAGTAGAATTTGTGATGGATTGATCGGTTTAGTAAGATAATCGGAAATTTTTTGTCCGATAGCATTTTCCATTAATGATTCTTCTTCATTCTTTGTGATCATAATAACTGGCAGAGCAGGACGCAATGCTTTTATTTTTTTTAATACAGTTAATCCGTTCAAACCATCCATCATTTCATCAAGAAGTACCGCTGATACATAGGTACTTTTTATTATTTCTAAAGCATCAACACCGTTTGTAGCTGTTTTGATTTGATAGCCCTTTTCTTCTAAAAACATTATATGCGATCTTAAAAGTCCTATTTCGTCATCAACCCATAAGATTATAAATTTATTTTTATTTGATTTCATATTTTTTTGTTCCTTTTTCTTTTAAGTATATAGCGAAATATAAGAAAAAATGTTCCAAATAATAAGATATTTAATTGTTTTTTATATAATTTAAAGTTACATTATATTATGAAATATTAGAAAAACTATTATAAATTAATTTAGGTGAAAAATGGGAAATGAGTATTCAAAATGTTTTGCTTGTGGAAAAAATAATCCTATCGGATTAAAGTTGAAATTCTTTTATGATGAGCAATATGCTATTTCAAAATTTAAATTAAATGAAAAATATTGCGGCTATCCTAATGTTATTCACGGTGGAATTATTAATACAATTTTAGATGAAGCAATGGCAAAAATAATTATTCACAAAGAAGGCGAAGCCGTTACTTATGAAATGAGAACAAATTATAAAAAACCAATAAATTCCATGGTTGAATATAAAGTTACAGGAAGAATTGTTAATGTTCGTCGGAAAATTATAAAATCAGAAGCAACTATTATGGATGAAAATGAGAAAATTTATGCAGAAGCAGAAGCAACTTTTTTTCGGTTGAAGAAATAAAGAATTTTGATTAATAATTTAATAAATGAACTTGTAACAATTTTTATATGCAAATAAATAAAAATAATTTTGTAATTTCACATAGTGTTTAAAATTTCACAAAAAAAGGGTAAAATATGTTTAAGAAAATGTTATTAATATCATCATTGATATTTATTGTAAATATAAGAACCGATGCCTGTACAAGTGCAATTATTACAAAAGGTGCAACAAAAGATGGTTCGGCAATTTGTACTTATACTTGTGATGGAGAATTTCATCCTACTTTAAGATATTATCCTGAAGCCGATCATGATCCAAGCGATTCTGTTGATATCATCGATTGGTCGGGAAATTTAAGAGGAAAGATCTCGCAAGTTCCACATACTTATTCTGTAGTAAAGTGGATGAATCAACATCAGCTGGCGATAGGTGAAACGACTTTTGGTGGGAGGGAAGAATTGCATAATCAAAATGGATTATTACATTATGAAGATCTGATGTTATTTACATTACAGCGAGCAAAAACAGCAAGAGAAGCTATTAAAATAATGATAGATCTAACTGAAGAATACGGTTATCGTGGTGAAGGTGAAACATTTTCGATCGTTGGAAAAAAGGAAGCTTGGTTGATGGAAATAATTGGGAAAGGTCCTGGTGTAAAAGGAGTGATCTGGGTTGCTGTTAAAGTTCCTGATGGATATATTACTTGCCATGCAAATAAGGCAAGAATTGGCGACTTTACAAAATATTCTAAAGATGAATGTATGTATTCAAAAGACATTAAAACATTTGCGATTGAAAATGGATATTTTGAACCTGATTCGCAAAGTACATTTAGATTCTGTGATGTATATTGTCCGCCGACTCCAGAAAATAAAAGATATTCCGCAAGTCGTGTTTGGAGTATTTATAGAAGAATCGCTCCATCAAGAATTTTTACAACTTATTATCATAGAGGAATAAAAGGAGCGAAGCCATATCCATTATGGATCAAACCGGATAAAAAACTTGCAGTAAAAGATGTAATGAGTTTAATGCGTGATCATTATGAAGGGACAAAATTTGATATGACAAGAGGAATAGATGCTGGGCCTTATGGAACACCAAATCGATGGCGACCGATAACTTGGAAAAAGAATGGAAACGAATATACTTGGGAACGACCAATTTCTACTCAGCAAACAGCCTACTCCTTTATTTCGCAAACTCGACCTTTTTTGCCTGATGAAGTCGGCGGTTTATTTTGGTATGGGGTCGACGATACTTATTTTACTTGTTATATACCTTTGTATATTGGAATTAATGATATTCCCAATTCATATGCAACAGGTGATTTTCAAAAATTTTCTTGGGATTCCGCTTGGTGGGTTTTCAATTTTGTTTCAAATTATGTTCATTTAAAGTATTCATATATGATACCGGAAATAAAAAAAGTTCAATCTAATATTGAAAATATGCTTTTGAAAAATCAATATACAGTTGAACAGACGGCAAAATTATTATTGGAAATTGATCACGATTTGGCTGTAGAATATTTGACAAATTATTGCGTAGCAAATGGTGAACAGGTTGTCGAAAAATGGAAAGAGCTCGGCGAATATTTGATAACAAAATATAATGATGGATATGTAAAAAACGAATCCGGAGAAGCAATGGAAAAAGGCTATCCTGATAAATGGACAGAAAAGGTTTTAAAAAATCGTCCGGAACAATTTAAATTACCGAAAAAATAAAAATAATTCTTTAATTTGAAGAAAAGATTATTTAAAAAGTTTATTGCTCCATTAATAGATTGGATCTATCCACCGCGATGTTTAGTATGTGAAAAAATCGCACTTTTTAATGGTTATTTATGTCATGATTGCTTTTTTGATTTGGAAATATTTGGAAAGGCACCGCATTCTTTTGAAGGGGAAGATTCTATAATAGATGAGGTTTCATCATTGTATAAATTTAACAATGTTATGAAAATATTGATACACAATCTTAAGTATAATGGATGTGATTATATCGGAACATTTCTCGGCAAACAAATGGGAATTTATTATAAGAATACAAGTTTTAAAGATTACGAATGTATAATTTCGATTCCATTACATAGAATTAAAAAAGATATGAGAACATATAATCAAGCTGAAAAAATTGCAAGTGAATTATCAAATGTACTTGAAATACCAATGAATATAGATTTGCTAAAAAGAGCAGTTTTCACGGAAACGCAAACGAAATTAGATCAAGAAGGAAGAAAAAAGAATATGAAAGGTGCTTTTAAAATAATTGCAAAAGAAGAAATTCCGTCATCTGTGATATTAATTGATGATGTTTTTACAACCGGAGCGACAACTTCAGAAGCGGCAAATACACTCAAGGAAGTAGGTGTAAAAAAAGTTGGTGTGTTAACTGCAGCGACACCATTTTTCTTGCGTCATCTGAAATTTGTCTTTGAGATGGATGATAGTGAAGAAATTGATGATGAATTGTAAATCATGAATTTTGAACGGAAACGAAGGATTTTAACCACAAGAGACACAAAGAAAGCACAAAAAACACAAGAAAAATTTATAACAAGTTATAAAAAACTATAATTAATTTTCTGCATTCTTTTTTCTCTTTGTGAGCTTTGCGTGAAATTTTCATTAGTCATTATTTTCAATACAACAACAAACTTAACATTGAAGCGGTAGCAACAGCAGCATTTAAGGATTCTGCCTTGCCAATTCGCGGTAAAAATACTCGCTGTAGATCAAATTTATTCCAGACATCAGAAATACCATGGCTCTCGTTTCCTATAACTAAAGCAAAATTATTTTTAGAGTTAAATTCTTTTATATTTTTTCCTTGATGCACATCTGATAAAAGAATTATTTTTGAAGAATCATTACAATAATTAATTATTTCTTCATAAGAATTTTCTATCACAAAAGGAATGTTGAAAAACGATCCCATTGATGATTGAATGGCTTTTGGATTTTCCGGCTCGACAGTTTCATCTAATAATATTAAACCGCCAAGTCCAAACCAATGAGCTATACGAAAGATTGTTCCAAGATTTCCCGGATCTTTTATTTTATCTAAAATAAGAATGTTTTTTTCTAATTCTGTTAACGAAAAAGTTTGTTGATCTGCAATTGCAATTATTCCTTGAGGTGAAATCTCAGTAGTTATGTTTTTAACATCGTTGTGGTGAATATTATTTAATGGGATATTTTTTTCTTTAGCGATGTTAAATATTTTATTTATTTTTAATTTTTCAATTATCGAAGTTGTATAATAAATTTCTGTAATATTGTAGTTAGATTTTATTGCTTCTTCTACAGAAATTAAGCCACTTATTAAAAATTGTTTGTTGAGCTTCCTATATTTTTTATTGTGTAATGCTCTGATTTTTTTTACTGCATTCTTACTTAATTTTTTCATAAAATAAATCCATTTTATTTTCAATCATAATTATTATTTATTTGATATAATATTAAATAAAATATTTGTTACTTAAAAGTTTTTTTTAAATTAAAATAAAGATAAAAAGCCAAGTTATTAACTTGGCTTTTAGAAAATAATATTTAAAGTATAAATTATTTTAACTTTAATGCAACGAAGTGTTTTCTACCTTTTCTGTTTTCAATAAGGAAAAGTGTTGCACTTTTCTCTTTTTCTTTTTTTAATACTTTTTTTAAATCTTTAACATCAGAAATTTTTTGATTCCCAATACTTAATATTTTATCTCCTGGATGAATACCTTTTTTGGCTGCTTCTGAATTTTTTTTAACTTTTGTTACTATAACTCCATTATAATTCTTTAAATGAAAACGATTTCCAATTTCTTTTGAACCATTTTCTACAACGAATCCTAAATCATTGCTAAAATCATTTTCGGAGGTGATCAAGTTTCCTTCTGATGGCATTTCTTCTAATTTAATACTAATTGGCTTAACTTTGTCATTACGAAAAACAGAAAGTTTTATAATATCTCCGGGATTACGAGAAGAAATGTTTAATTGCAATTTTGAAGTATTAGATATTTCTTTATTATTTACTTTTAAAATAATATCTCCCGTTTTGAGTCCAGCTTTTTCTGCGGGGCTATCTTCTAAAACTTCGCTCACTAATGAACCACTAATATTTTTCAATCCAACTGAATTAGCAATATCTTGAGTTACAGGTTGAATAGTTACACCAATCCAAGCGCGAATTACACGACCATTATCAATAATGTCAGCCATTACTCTTTTAGCTAAATTGATCGGTATACTGAATCCGACTCCTTGTGATCCACCTGAACGAGAAAGAATGGCCGAATTGATTCCAATTACTTCTCCTTTTAGATTTACTAAAGCGCCGCCAGAATTGCCTGGGTTTATTGCAGCATCCGTTTGAATGAAATTTTCGTACTTGGTTATTCCTATTCTTGAACGTCCTAATCCGGAAATTATTCCCATAGTTATAGTATTATTAAGTGAACGACTAAAGGGATTTCCGATTGCTAATACAATTTCTCCTACTCGTGCTTCTTCGGAATTTCCTAATTTTGCTATTTGTAGATCTTTAGCATCAATTTTCAATACTGCAATGTCAGAATTTTTATCTTGTCCAATTATTTCTGCCTCGAATTCTCTTTTATCAGGTAATTTTACCTTAATTTCTTCAACATTATCAACAACATGATTATTGGTTAAAATAATATTTTCGTCTACAATTACCCCTGAACCTAAAATTTTACTACGAATTTCTCCATTATCGGGTAATTGAAAATTGAAAAAGCCATTTGGAAACCCTTCAAAAGAAAAGTCATGAAATGGATTTTTATATTTAGTAACTTTTTCAGCTGTAATTGTTACGATGGATGGTTTAGTTTTTTCGACAACATTGACTAATTGATCATTTAAATCATTTAGATCAAATGCACTTAGCGGAATGAGAATTAATATAATTAAGATTGCAATAGTAATTTTTTTTAACATGTTTCCCCTTTTCTTTTTTTAATTTTAATGAAAAAGCATTAGAAAAGTTCCGGTATATTTTGTGAAAATATTCCAAAATATAAGGAAAATGATCAATAAAAATTTATTTCGACTTCGCTGGTTAGACTTTTAAAAGTGTTTTTATCTTTATATTATTTTTCTCACATTTTTTGTTAATATTATAACTACTATAACTAATGTAAAGTTTTAAAAAAAATAACTTGACATTTAAATCAATATAAACTATTTTAATTAATAAGATAAGGACAAAAAAAGGAATATATTAATATAAATAAAAGTAATGATTTGTTATGTTTAATGTTTAATAAAAAAAGGTGTATTTTATGAAAAAACAGACGATTATTGTAGTATTGATTTTTTCAGTGATGTTTTTAAGTGGATGTACTTCAATGGGATTTATGCCCCCAAAATTCTCTTTGGCAACTGCTGACTATGTTGAAAGAACTGTTAGCAAAAATACTGAGAATACGGCTGAAGAAGTTATGAAAAAAGCTGAGACAGTAATGGAAGAAAAAATCTCTGAGCAAAAAGAACAAATTCAGAAAGTAATTCAGGATCTTGAAAATCAGCAAGAAAATATAGAAAAAGTTCTTGCTTCAATGGAAGATATTACTAAAAAATCGAAAAGTATTGATTATCAATTTCGTAAAATGTTGGAGGACATTCAGGATTCTAAGCGTGAAACTCAAGATAATATTGATGAAATTTCGGATACATTAACAGTGAAACTGACAAATTTAAATAAACTTATTAATGATAATACTCAGACACTAAAAACACAAAACCAAAAGTATACAAATATTATTGAACAATTACAGACAGAGCTTAACAGCACACCGAAAAAAACATTGGAAAGTTTACAAAAAGCTATTGAAGTATTTTTAAAAGAGAAAAAGTAAAGAAGAATTATTGTTACGTTAATTCTTCGGGAGTTAAAAATAATGGATTGGCGATTATTTTTTAGAAAATTATTTTTTGTTTTATTTTTTATAATAATATTTTCACCATATATAATTTGCTTAGAAAATACCGAATCAGGTGCAACTGATTCAGTAATTACAAAAACAGAAGAAACCACGCTTGAAGAAGAACAGAAAAAATTAATTAAATTGGTGGGCAAATTAAATTCTCTTGAAGGAAATATTAATAATGAGGTAAAGCAATTAACAAATGCAGAAATAGATGAAAGCCCTATAAAAGATTTTGAGTCTCCATCACAATATGAAAAGAGAAAATTAAATAATAAGCAAAAAATTGAAGAAATTAAATTGCGCTATGAACAAAAATTTACAGAACAAAAATTGTTGCTTGAAAATAAGATCGAAGCCATTACCTCTCAAACTTATAGAGATCCATTAGAACTTAAACTCGGAAAATATATTAATGCACGAGAACATTTTGTGATTACTGAATCGACAACCGGACAAAATGGTAGTTTGTATATAAATAGAGAAATAGCTCCTCAATTTCAAAAAGATTTCCAAATTCTTCATCCAATTGGTATTTATCAATTATTGAGAGATGGGACTAAGCGGTTAGTAAGTATTGAAGTTAGATATAAAGAGCAAATATATTCCTCGCTTTTCGATCGTCGTTTGGAAAAAATCGAAGTTTTAAAAGCATTAGATGCTCACGACAGAAATATAAATGAAATCTGTTTTAATAATAATGGTACCAAATTTGCAACAGGAAGTGATGATAAGAAAATTAAAATTTGGGATACAGAGAAGCAAACTGTAATTTTTGAACTTCCAAAATTCTCGACATACATTACTGCACTTTCATTTCATCCAAGTCAGCAAATATTAGCTTGTGGAGATGATGATGGGAATTTAGTTGTATGGAACATTGATACTAAAACAGAAATTGCAAAAATTAAAGCGCATGAAGAAAGAATAAACTCTATATCTTATAATCCTGATGGTAGCAAAATTGTAACAGGGAGTAAAGATACAAAGGCTAAAGTATGGAAAGTTTCTAATATGGAGTTATTGTATACTTTTGGTGACAATCCCGATGAAATAAAATACGCTTTATTTAATCCTGATGGAATTAATTTAATTTTAGGCTGTGCAAATGGAATTATTAAAATCTACGATTCGTTCAATGGAAATTTAAAGATGACTAAAGATTCTAATACATTGTTTTTAAATGGAATGGCGATCAGCCCCAATGGGCAAATAATTGCAACTAGTGGAATTTACTCTGAAATATCTTTATGGAATACTAAAGATTTAACGCCTATTTTAAAAGTGAATGAAAAACTTTCATCAGTGATAACTTCATTATCTTTCAGTGTTCCAAATGGTAAAATCCTGATTGGAAGTACAAATGATAGCAATATTTATTTTTGGAAAACAAATAAAGGGACTTTTGTAAAAAAACTCGAGAATGTACATGAGAAAAATATAATATCACTAGATATAAATAATGAAGGCAAAATATTAGCAAGTGCAGATGAAAATGGAAAAGTGAAACTATGGGAACTTAGTTATGATAAGTTCAGTGAGTATGTATTAGCGGGAGTTAGAGTTGCCGGTACAGGGTCTGGCAGTGGACTTCCACCAAATTTAAATGTTGATCTACAGTTTGAAGAACCATCTGGAAACAATATTCTTGATGCTCTTGAAGAAGGTAAATTAACAATAAAAATAAAAAACTTAGGTCAGGGGGTTGCTAGAAAATGCGCTATCCTACTTTCCGGAGATTATCCATCTGGATTAATAATCAGAAATCGTACTATCATAGGTGTGATTGAGCCAAGCGAGGAAATAACTAAAGAAATTCCACTTGTTGCTGGATACTCCATACCTGATTATACAATCTCGTTAACCTGTAAAGTTATTGATGAAGCAACTGGAATTGCTGCAGCTCCTATGAATATTAATTTTGAAACAGTAAAATATTTTGTTAAACTTGAAGACGCTGGTTTTCAAATTGAAGATGCAAATAATGATGCTAGAATAGGACCTGGTGAAGTTGTAACTGTTACTTTAAGAATTCAGAATTTAGGAACTAGTATTGCAAAAAATGTTAGAGCAAAAATTAGTATTGGTGAATCAGTAGTATTTACAGAAGATAATACTAAAAGAGAAAAAGTATATGATTTAGGGAAACTTAAGCCCGGAGAATATAAAGATGAGATAACCTTTAAGATATGGGCAAATAGTTCTGCTCCTGACACCTTACCCGTTTACCTTACGCTATCCGAACTTTATAATAAATGGGGTGCTAATGATATTCAAATTGGATTACCCTTTGATAGTCCGGATATTGCTATGAAAACTTTGACTGTAAAAGGTAACAAGCAATCTGTTGATGGCATGGTTGCTTCCGATTTTTCAATAGATATTGAACAAAATATACCAGAAACTCCCAATAAAAATAGTGATGCATTAGCTATTATTTTTGGAATTGAGCAATATAAAAATGTTTCAGATGCGACTTTTGCAAAAAGAGATGCCGCTTTCGTAAAAGAATATTTCAATAAAGTTATTGGGATTCCCGAAAATCGGATTTACTATAAAACTAATTCGGATGTTGGAAAAGCTGAATTTGATAAAGTTTTTTCAAAGGGCGGGTGGTTAGAAAAACGTGTAAAAGATAAATTAACCGATATTTATGTTTATTATTCCGGACATGGTGCTCCTGATTTGAAAAATAAAGTCGCATATTTAATTCCCTATGATGGTGATCCAAATTATGCGACTCAAACCGGATATTGTATTGATGATCTATTTAAAAATCTATCAGCACTAAAAGCAAGAAAAGTAAATGTTTTTCTCGATGCTTGTTTTTCCGGAGCAAATCGTGAAAACGATATGTTGTTAGCTGATGCTCGTCCTGTTCTTATTAAAGTTGCTGAGTCTAGTTCAAATATTACGGAAAATATGACTATTTTTTCCGCAGCTAGTGCTAAACAGATATCATCAGCTTGGCCGGATAAAAAACATGGATTGTTTACTTATTTTATGTTAAAAGGGTTAAAAGGTGATGCAGATACTGACAAAAATAATAATCTGACAATCCAGGAATTAGAAAATTATATCAAATCTAATGTATCAGAAACTGCGGGAATGTTAGATCGCGAACAAACTCCAGATGTTCAAACACACTCACCAACTTCAATTCTTTCTATCTATAAATAAACTTATAACTAAATAATAAAAAATTATTACTTTTTAATAATAAATTGATAGGATGTTTTATTATTTATTAATAATAATTCTCTATTTGTATAAGCAAATATTTTACTTTATATTATTATAGTTAGTTACAATAATTAATATGGAGAATTAAAATGAAACAAGTGATAAAAATAATAATTGTATTAATGACTTTACTATTTGTTATTATAAGTTGTGAAAAATCAAGGGAATCAAAAATGACACCACAAAGAGCAGAAAAAATTAGAAAAGAACTTACAATTCACGATGATACAAGAATTGATAATTATTATTGGTTAAATGATAGGGAAGATCCAAAAGTAATAAAATATCTTGAAAATGAAAATAAATACACAAATGAGGTGCTGAAAGATACTAAAAAATTGCAGAAAAAACTTTATAATGAAATGGTAAATAGGATCAAGCAAGATGATGAATCGGTTCCCTATAAATTTAATGGATATTTCTATTATTTTAGATATGAAAAAGGAAATGAGCATCCGATATATTGTCGCAAAAAGGGAAATATGGAAAATAAAGAAGAAATATTGTTTAATGAAAATGAAATGGCAAAAGGATTTTCTTATTTTCATATTGCTGATTTTAGTGTAAGTACTAATAATAAAATTATTGCCTATTCGGTTGATACATTAAGTAGAAGAAAATATACAATAAAATTTAAAGATTTAGAAACAGGAAAAATATTCAAAGATATTATCCCAAATACTTCTGGAAATATTGTTTGGGCAAATGATAACAAAACAATTTTTTATAATGTAAAAGATGAAACGCTTCGTCCTTATAAAACGGTTAAACATATTTTAGGCAATAATGTCAAAGACGATAAAACAGTTTATAAGGAAAAAGATAACACATTTTATCACACAGTTTCTAAGAGTAAATCACAAAAATATATTCTATTTTGTTCTGAATCAACTTTATCTACTGAATATCATATTTTGGATGCAGATGCACCTGATGGAAAATTAAAAATGTTTCAATCCAGACAAAAAGATCTTGAATATAACATTGATCATATTGGAAAAGATTTTTATATCAGAACCAACAAAGATGCAAAAAACTTTAAAATTGTTAAAACAGATATTGGTCATTTAATTCAAAAATATTGGAAAGAAGTAATTCCAGCGAGAGAAAATGTGTTAATAAGTGATTTTGAAATTTTTAATAATTATTTAGTTGTAAAAGAAATTAAAAATGCTTTGCCTTTTATAAAAGTATTAGATTTTGTAAATAATAAAAAATATACTATTGATATTGAAGAGCCGGCGTACACGATATGGATTTCAGCTAATCCGGAAGGCGAAACAGATATTTTGCGATATGGATATGAATCTATGACAACTCCAAGCTCCATTTATGATTATAATATGATAACAAAAGAAAAAAAATTAATGAAAGAAGAAAAGGTGCTTGGAGATTTTGATAAAAATAATTACCAAACAGAACGAATATTTGCTATTGCTCGTGATTGCACGAAAGTTCCCATTTCAATAGTTTATAAAAAAGGATTTAAAAAGGATGGCAAATCACCGCTATTGATCTATGGATATGGATCTTATGGAAATAGTATGTCGGCTTATTTTAGTACTGTTCGTTTAAGTTTATTGGATAGAGGATTTGTCTATGCAATTGCTCATATTCGTGGCGGTCAAGAAATGGGAAGAAAATGGTATGAAGATGGCAAATTATTAAAAAAGAAAAATACTTTTTATGATTTTATTGATTGTACAAAATATTTATTAAATAAAAAATATGCCTCTGAAGAAAAAGTTTTTGCAATGGGTGGAAGTGCTGGCGGTTTATTGATGGGAGCAATTTCAAATATGGCACCAAACTTATATAATGGAATAATTGCTCAAGTTCCTTTTGTAGATGTTGTAACAACTATGCTTGATGAAAGCATTCCTTTAACAACTAGCGAATACGATGAATGGGGAAATCCGAATATAAAGCAATATTATGATTATATGTTATCTTATTCTCCATACGATAATGTAGGAGCGAAAGAATACCCCAATATGTTAGTTACAACCGGATTACACGATTCACAGGTTCAGTATTGGGAACCGGCAAAATGGGTAGCAAAATTAAGGGACTTAAAAACGGATGATAATTTATTATTACTTAAAACAAATATGGATTATGGCCACGGCGGAGCTTCAGGTAGGTTTGAAGTTTATAAAGAATATGCACTTGAATATGCTTTTATACTGAAATCATTAAGATTGAAAAAATAAAAAAATTCCGAAGATTAAATGTAGGAAATTTTCCAAAAAAAATGCCATATTTTGAAGATATGGCATTTTTCATATATTAAAATTTTATCGTTAAAACAGAAAATCTAAGCCAATATATAATCCACTATTTCCATCGCGTTCGTCTTTTGCTATTCCATAATCTACGGAAATAATGAAATTTTCATTTAGTGCAATTTTTAATCCCATTCCATAACCAATATGCCAATCATCATCTTTTTCAGTTATTTGATTATTGGGATGATTATTATTATAAGTTGTATAATCTATATCATATTTAGTTATTGTCTTTCCCATATCAAAAAATGGATTCACGGCTAAATATAAATTTTGACCAAAGACAACAGTTCGAAAAAATTTCCATCGTAATTCAACATTTCCATAAGCAAATCCGTCACTCATTATACGATTTCGTAAAGTTCCTCTAATGGATTTTTTTCCACCTAATCCGTCAACGGTTTTATAAGAACTGAAAATATAAGGTAACATGTAAAAGGGCATTTCACCGGTAAGTTTCCCTTGATAACTTAAACGATATGCAAAAGATAATTTCTTAGGAAGAATAGTAAAATATTGTCGATGTGTAAACACCATTTGTGAATATCCATAATTATTTCCTAAAAATTCTGGAGCGATAATAAAAAGTAATTCAGTCCAAATACCGTGCATCGGATTTGCCTGATTGTCGCGTGAATCATAGATTATTCCCAATTTAACGAAGTTTGTATTGCCTCCATTTTTTTGATCATCGGGAATTATTTTATTTTCAGTATATTTTTCAAATAATGTAGTTGTATCTGGTAGAATATCGTCTTCGTCGGTTCCTTCATTTAATTCGTCGATATCGACAGGACTAATATCAGTTCCAAAATGACCGAATCCACCGATCCACAGTAAACTATTTTTATATAAATGTCCCTGAAAATCACTTGTAATTCTCAATAATTTTCTTTGATGCTTATAATAAACACGAGAAATGTAATTATTGTTACCATCATCAATAAAATCAGAGTTAAATTCTGCTTCATATCCATTGAATCCATAAAAGTCAAGTGTCTGTTCTGT
>LSCC01000036.1 GCA_001577215.1 Fidelibacterota bacterium TCS52 | reverse complement strand
GGTTGATATCTTATTATTCTCTTTCAGAGAATTTTTTTTGTGTGTGCTTTTATTTCACAGGGCGTTTTCACAGGGCGTTGCCCTGTGTTTTTTCTCTTTCAGAGAAAATATAAAAACTGTGGTGTTAATCTGAAAGAGTTGAATAAATATGTATCTTCAAAGAATAAGTAAAAAAACATGGCAAATCTATTTTTTTATATGTATTTTTGATATTAATTGTTGCAGTATTTTGTTAGAATAATCATTTAGACGATATCAAAAAAATAAGGAAAATACATGGATAAAGTAATTGTAATTTTGTATCTCCTGGTCATCTTGATTGTTGGACTTTTTGCTGGTAGAAAAGTAAAAGACCTTTCTCAATTCTCGGTAGCTGGACGTTCATTTGGTTCGCTCATTATCTTTGCAACTCTTTCTGCTTCATTTATTGGTGGCGGGTTTTCTATGGGAAATGCTGAGAAGGTATTTCTTTTTGGAATAGTTAATATTTTTGCTCTTTGGGGTTTTAGTTTAAAGGAAATATTGGTAGCGAAGTTTATTGCTCCGCACATGGACAATTACAATACAGCGATTTCTGTTGGTGATATAATGAATAAACATTATGGGAAAATTTCTAAAATTATTACCGGGTTTTTTTCTGTTATTGTTTGTGCCGGGATTTTAGGAGCACAAATTGGTTCAATTGGTTATATTTTTAATGTTTTCTTAAATATACCGCAAGTTTACGGAATATTTATTGGTTTTGGTATCGTATTTATTTATTCAACTGTTGGTGGAATGCGTTCGGTTGTTTATACCGATATAATCCAATTTGTCGTCCTCTCTGTTGGTATTCCATTAACTCTAATATTAGGTATAATAAAAGTAGGTGGATTTAGTGAGATCCAAGCCGCAGTTCCAGTAACTCATTTTACTTTTCTCGGAGGTTACAAAACTATAATCGTTTTTATTTCACTTTTTCTAACTTTTTTATTGGGCGAAACTTTAGTTCCACCATATGTACAAAGATTATTTTTAGCCAAAGAAAAAAATCATATTCGTAAGGGAACATTGTGGAGTGGTCTTTTTTCCATACCATTTTTTGCAATAACAGGACTTATCGGATTAATTGCCTTCACATTAGATCCGGAACTTGATCCTAATTTATCCATGCCATTTGTGATCCAAAAAGTATTGCCTATGGGTATTCGTGGAATTGTTGTAGCAGGTGTTATATCAATTGTTATGTCTTCAGCAGATTCTTTTCTAAATGCTGCTTCGGTTTCATTTATTCATGATATTATTACACCTTTAAAAAGAAAAAAAATGACCGTAAAAACAGAAATGATGTCTGTACGATTTATTAATATATTAGTTGGAGTTATTTCGGTAATTTTTGCAATTAAAATCAAGAGTATATTGGACATTTTGATCTACGCATATAATTTTTGGTCACCGATCATTCTGGTACCTTTGGTGTCAGCTATTTTGGGATTCAAAGTTAAATTTACTCATTTCATCGCCGGTGCTGTTGCAGGTGTATCAGGAGTTATTATTTGGAATTTCATTATGAAAAATCCTTTCAGTATTGATGGGTTGGTAGTTGGAATCATATCCAATGCGATAGTTTTTTATGGTTTTTTAATCATATCAAAGAAGAAATCATTAAGTTTAAAAAAATAAAATGATAAGTTAAAAAAAGATTTTTTATTGCTATTGAGGGTATAAAATATTAAGCTAATAATAAATAAAAAAAGGAGATAAAATGAAGTATTTTAAAGCATTTATGATCGTGACTATTTTATTGGGTGGCTTTTTATTGGCTGATGAAGGCATGTGGACATTTGATAATCCACCGGTGAAACAATTACAAAAAAAATATGATTTTGAACCAAGTCAAAAATGGTTGGACCATATTCGCTTATCAAGTGTGAGATTCATGGATGGAGGTTCTGGTTCATTTATTAGTCCTGATGGCTTAGTATTGACAAATCACCATGTAGCAGTAGGGCAATTGCAAAAAATGTCTGGCGAGGATAGAAATTATGTAAAGACAGGATTTAAGGCAGAAAAGCCGGAAAATGAAATAAAATGTAAAGATCTCGAGATAAATGTTTTAGTTGATTTAAAAAATGTTACAGATAAGGTGGTTTCTGTAGTTGAATCTGATAAAAATATGGCTGAAAACTATAAGGCAAAAAAGGCAAAGATGGCTGAAATTGAAAACAGAAATAAAGAGAAAACCGGAATGGAATGTGAGGTTGTAAGCTTATATCATGGTGGAGAATATTGGCTTTATCAATACAAAAAATACACCGATGTCCGACTTGTTTTTGCTCCTGAAAGAAGTGCAGCGTTTTTTGGTGGATATAATGATAATTTTACATATCCTCGTTATGATCTCGATTTTGCTATGTTTCGTGTATATGAAAACGGTAAATTAATCAATAGTAAAAATTACTTAAAATGGAATCCTGATGGAGTAAAAAAAGATGAATTAGTTTTCGTCTCAGGCCATCCGGGATCCACCGATAGACTCTATACATTTTCACAACTAAAATTTCAAAGAGATTATGTCTATCCCTATGTTTTAGATTTTATTGATAAAAAATTAGATCTTTTAGAAAAATATGCTAAAAGAGGTCCGGAACAACAGAGAAAAGCTATGATCTATCAATTCGGTTTAAAAAATGGTTTAAAAGCAATGCATGGCGAATATAAAGGATTGCAAGATACTGCTATAACTGATATTAAAAAGAGACAAGAACAGAAGTTGAAAGAATTAGTTAACAGTAACTCCAAAATGAAAAAAAAATATGGTGATGCTTGGGAGAATATTAGTAAAGTAATTGAACTCAAGAAAAAAAGATATGATGAACTTTTTTATCGAAGAATTAGCTTTTCCAGATTGAGTAATTATGCACTTAGAATTGTGAGATTTGTAGAAGAGGTTGAAAAACCGGATAAAGAGCGTTTAGAAGGGTATCATAAAGCAGATGTTGAAAGATTGAAATTTAGATTATTTTCACCGGCACCGATCTATAATGATTTGGAAGAAGTAAATATGGTTGATCTATTTCAAACAGTAAAAAAGAAATTGGGTGAAGATGATGATTTTGTTAAGGTGTTGATCGGAGATAGAAATCCAGAAGAATATGCGCAAAAGTTATTTTCAGAGACAAAATTAGGCGAAGTGGATTTTCGTAAAAAACTTATAGCAGGAGGAAAAGAAGCGATAGAAAAATGTAATGATCCCATGATCTTACTTGCAAAAAGAATTGATCCAATTATGAGAAAAGATAGAAAATGGCGCAAGGAAAACATTTCCAGTAAATTGAATTTTGCTTCTGAAAAAATTGCCCAAGCCCGTTTTGAAATATATGGAAAAGATACTTATCCCGATGCTACTTTCTCTTTGAGATTGTCTTATGGAACTGTAAAAGAATATGAAATGAATGGTACATTTGCACCATGTTTTACTACCTTATACGGATTATACGACAGAGCAATTAGTTTTAAAGGACAGGAAGGATATTTTTTACCCGAAACATTTTGGCAAAAAAAGGATGAATTGGATTTATCGACACCGTCAAATTTTGTCTCGACTTGTGATATTATTGGTGGAAATTCAGGATCACCGGTTGTAAATAAAAATGGTGAAATTATAGGATTGATCTTTGATGGAAATATTGAAAGTTTGACAGGAAGGTTTGTTTATGACTTAGAAAAAAGCAGATCTGTTGCAGTACATATAGGATACATAACCGAAGCTCTGGACAAATTATATGATGCCGATTTTCTATTGACTGAAATTGGTTTAGAAAGAAAATAATTTAAAAAGTACTTGCCAAATTCAAAATATGTTATTATATTATAACTGTAATGATTACAAACATGAAACATATCAAAAAAGAACTAATAGATCAAGGAATTAAACCCACTTATCAAAGATTATGTATTTTGGAATATCTTCACGATAATTTAGTACATCCGACAGTTGATATTATTTATAATAAATTAGTTAATAGAATTCCAACAATGTCTAGAACTACAATTTATAATACATTGAAGTTATTTTCGAAAATGGGAATTGTGAATGAAATAACAATTTCAGGAATTGAAACCAGATATGACATTAATTGTGAATTTCATCATCATTTTCTGTGTAAAAAATGCGGTAAGATATATGATGTTGATTTAACTAATCCCTGTTTTCAAATGGAACAAAAAAAAATAGATGGTCATAAAATTTATGAAGCTCAAAGTTATTTTAAAGGTATTTGTAAAAAATGTTTAGAGAAGAGTAAGAATAAAAAATGAAAAGTTTATTAAAAAAAGGAGAAAAAATGAAAGATATTAAAGGGACCAAAACAGAAAATAATTTAATGGCAGCTTTTGCAGGCGAATCACAGGCAAGAAATCGCTATACTTATTTTTCAGGTAAGGCAAAAAAAGAAGGGTTCGTACAGATCGCCACTATTTTTGAAGAAACTGCAAATCAGGAAAAAGAACATGCAAAACGACTGTTTAAGTTTATGCAAGGCGGCGAAGTTGAAATTACTGGTGGTTTTCCATCGGGTACAATTAGTGATACAATGTCAAATTTAAAAGCGTCAGCAAGTGGAGAAAATTATGAATGGACTGAGATGTATCCATCGTTTGCAAAAATTGCTAGAGAAGAAGGATTTGATAATATTGCAGATGTTTTTGAAGCTATTGCAGTAGCAGAAAAACAACATGAGAAACGCTACAACAAATTATGGAAAAATATCGAAAATGAAGAAGTGTTCAAAAGAGGCGATAAAGTAGTTTGGCGTTGCAGAAATTGTGGATACTTGCACGAAGCAACTGAAGCACCGAAAATTTGCCCTGCTTGTGCACATCCACAAGCTCATTTTGAATTACTTGGAGAAAATTATTAAATTGAAAAGAAGAATAAATTTTCTATTTGAAAATAAAAATAGGAGTTATAATTGGATTTAAATGCTTGCTTTAAAATAGGATATGGAATGTATATTGTTTCATCTAAAATGGATGGAAAATATAATGGTCAAATTGCAAATGCGGTTATGCAGATAAGTTCGAAACCACCTTTATTTGCAGTAGCGATTAACAAGAATAATTTGACTTATAAATATATCAAAGATACCGAATATTTTTCGGTTTCTGTTTTATCGGAAGAATCAGATATGAAATTTATTGGGAAATTCGGCTTTAAAAGTGGTAGAGATATTGACAAATTTTCAGATACAGAATATATTATTTCTGATAAAAAAATACCAGTAATTATTGAAAATACTGTAGCTTATTTTGTATATAAATTGGTAAATATAGTAGATGCAGGGACACATTCTATATTTATCGGTGAAGCAATCGAGGCAAAAATTTTGAATGGTAAAACACCACTCACTTATAAATATTATCATGAGGTGTTAAAAGGAAAATCCCCCAAAACAGCACCAACATATTCAAAAACAAACAAACAAATAAAAAAAATTAAACAAAAGGAGAAGAAAATGAGTAAGTATGAATGTACAGTATGCGGTTATGTATATGATCCAGTAGAAGGTGATGAAGAAAATGGAATTAAACCCGGAACTTCATTTGAAGATTTGCCTGATGATTGGGTATGTCCGGAATGTGGAGTAGGAAAAGAAGATTTCGAAAAAGTAGAGGATTAGATGGCAATACAAAAAGTTAAAAATAATATTTTTTCAATTGGATCAAAACATTGGGACAGACGGCTTTTTGATGAATTGATCCCATTACCCGATGGTACAACTTATAATTCTTATCTTGTTGAAGGGTCTGAAAAGATTGCTTTGATAGACACAGTTGATCCCGAAAATTTAGAGGATTTATTTGAAAATCTTAAAAATCACAATGTTACCAAAATTGATTATATAATTGCAAATCATGCGGAACAAGATCATTCAGGTGGAATTCCAGCTGTATTAGCAAAGTATCCGGAAGCAAAAGTTGTAACGAATGAAAAATGTAAGAAAATGTTGATCGATTTGTTGAATATTTCTGAAGATAAATTTCAGGTTGTAACAGATGAAGAGAAGCTATCACTTGGAGATACAACGCTACAATTTTTTCTAATTCCTTGGGTTCACTGGCCGGAAACGATGGTAACTTATCTCAAAGAAGATAGCATTCTTTTTTCATGTGATTTTCTCGGTTCTCATTTCACATCAAGTGAATTGTTCGTGAAAGATGAGGTGAAAGTATATCAATCTGCCAAGCGCTATTATGCAGAAATTATGATGCCGTTTAGAAAAAAGATTATTGGGAATTTAGAAAAAATTGAAAAATTAAAAATTGATATGATCGCACCAAGCCATGGTCAGGTTTACGATAATCCAAAAATGATCTTAGATGCTTACAAGGATTGGACTTCTGATAATGTTAAAAATGAAGTTGTAATTCCTTATGTTTCTATGCATGGAAGCACAAAAAAGATGGTGGAATATCTGACCGATGCGTTAATAAAAAGAGACATTGTAGTTAAACCATTCAATCTAACAGTTACAGATATTGGTGAATTAGCTATTGAATTAGTTGATGCAGCAACGATTGTTATTGGCTCACCGACAGTGTTAACAGGACCGCATCCATCGGTTGTTTATGCTGCAGCTTTAGCAAATGCATTGAGACCAAAAGCTAAATTTGCTACCGTTATCGGATCTTTTGGTTGGGGTGGAAAAATGGTAGAAAAAATAGTTGGAATGCTTAACAATCTGAAAGTGGAGTTATTATCCACCTTAATTGTAAAAGGTTATCCAAAAGAAAATGATTTTCATGCATTAGATAATTTAGCTGATGAGATTCTTAAAAAACATAGAAGTTTAAATCTTTAAAAGGAGGAAATTATGAGTTCGTTTAATCCAAGCGAAATATATCAATTCGCAGTTAAAATTGAGGAAAACGGTGAAAAATTTTATCGAGAAATGACAAAAAAACTTGACAACCCAAAGATTAAAGAATTATTTACTTTTTTAGCAGACGAGGAAGTGGAACATAAGGCAATTTTTAATAATTTACTTTCTAAATTTGAGAAATACGATCCTCCAGAAAGCTATCCAAGAGAATATTTTGCCTATCTTGAAGCATATACAGAAAATATTGTTTTTTCATTTAGTAAATTCGATGATGATATTTCGAAAATAAATGATATGGAAACTGCACTAAGATTTGCAATTAATAAGGAATTGGACACAATTCAATACTTTCAAGAAATGAAAAATTTGGTTCATCAAAGTGAAAATGAAAAGATCGAAGCAATTATTGAAGAAGAAAGAAAACATGTAGTTAAATTATTTGAAATACAGAGAGAATTAAATAATTAATGGAGTTAATAATGGAAAAAGTAAATGAAATATATAAATGTGAAATTTGCGGAAACATTGTTGAATTAGTAAATGTCGGCGGTGGTGAATTGGTTTGCTGCGGACAACCGATGAAATTGCAAGAAGAAAAATCAGAAGATTCTTCAACAGAAAAACATGTTCCGTTTATTATCAAAGAAGAAGATAAAATAACTGTTAAAGTTGGTGAAAATACTGAACACCCGATGATGGAAAAACATTATATTCAATGGATAGAATTGTTGGCAGATGGAAAAATTTACAGAAAGTTTTTAAATCCGGATGATAAACCGGAAGCTGTATTTTGTTTGAAAGCTGATAAAGTATCTGCAAGAGAATATTGCAATATTCATGGACTTTGGAAAAGTTAAAAAAGGATATATACGATGCTTAATAAAAAAATAGAAGACGCTTTAAATGAACAGATTAAAAAGGAAACATATTCTGCTTATCTATATCAATCACTTTCAGCCCATGCAACTTACATTGGTTTAAATGGTAGTGCAAATTGGTTTCAAATTCAAGTTCAGGAAGAGATTTCACATGCTCAGAAAATTTACAATTATATAAATGAAAGAGGTGGAAAAGTAAAATTAAAAGCAATTGAACAACCGCCTTTTGAATTTGAAAACATTACAATTATGTTTGAAGAGACTTTAAAGCATGAAGAATTTATCACAAAGTCAATTAATGAATTAATGGATCTGGCAATAGCGGAAAAAGACCATGCAAGTCAAATATTTTTGCAATGGTTCATAACAGAGCAGGTTGAAGAAGAAGATAATGTGAATGAGATATTAAATTCATTGAAACTTATTGGCGATTCGGGAAATGGATTAAGAATGTTTGATAAAGAATTGGCAACAAGAGTTTTTGTTCAACCCACAGTATAATTTAAGAATTTTCAAACAAAATTATTCGCCATTCACAGTTACAATGATCTTTCTGTTTCTAGGTTTGATATCACATTCCAGATGAAAAATTTGTTGCCAAGTTCCAAGTTGAAAATTTCCTTCTGTAAATGGAATATTAATTGACGGACCTAATGTTGATGCTTGTAGATGCGAATGTCCATTTCCATCGTGCCACATTTCTTCATGCCCGTAATTTCTGCTGGGAGGTAATAATTTGTCTAGCATCTCAGGAAGATCTCTTTTTAGCCCGGGTTCAAATTCAATAGTTCCAATCACACCTGTACTACCAATATTGAAAATATTTACAATTCCTTTCTTCAAATTAGATTTTTGTAAAATTTTATTGACATCTTCTGTAATATCGTGCATATCACGATGTCCGGAAGTCGACAATTTAAAAGTATTTTGAAATATCATATTTGCTCCTTTTTATAATTTGTTGAATTATATAAAAATTTCATTTAGAATCCAAAATCCATTAAAACGGATAGATGAAATATAATAGTTAATTGGTTTTTCTGTCACTATAATAAATTATGGTGCTGTACTGAAGCTCTGTGGCAAGTTGGTTTGTCCAAAACTCCAAATAGATTTAACATTGTTGTTTTACCTCTGAAGGTCCGATAAATGATATAAACTGGGATTTTGAAATTTCTAATGAAATATTATTCAAAGCTTTTATTTTTTGAATTGTTTAATGTGCTTTTCTATGTAAAATTAATAAGAAATCACCACTATTTTTCGCTTTTGGAATAAAATGAATTTCTTTACCATCATTAAGATAAATAGGTGATATTACAGCGATTTTTAGATTGCTATTTAATAGTTTTAGTTTATTTGCAGTTCCGAGATGATATTCACTATGAAAATTTCCGTTGAAATGTATTATAAATGTTTCCGGATTGTTTTGTAAATATATAGAAATACTTTCAGCCATTGTATCATCTTTCAAACACTGAGCAGCATAGATATGGTCAAAATTTTTCATCATCATCGGCATTCGTTTTGAATTATTTCCTTTCATATTTATCATCATTGTTTCAATGAAATTCTTTTTATATTCATTGTCTAAAACCTTTAACTTTTTAGCAATAAATTTTCTCTCATTTTCAGGAATTGTATTTAATGCAACCTCACCTTTTTTACTAATTAATGAAGCATATCTTCTTGGAACATTTGCTGCGAGCACATTTAAATTATTTATTTTAGCGAAATCGACTATATCTTTATAATCGTTCATATAATTTGGCCATGCTCTTGAATTTTTCAGAAATTTCTTTTCGTTGAGATTACCTGTAAGAAAACTATCTACAACATTTTGCACATCCCGTTCAAACATTTCCATTGAAATTGCCATGTTTTTTTTCTTTGCATAAAGAAATGGTAGAATTTTACTTTCCACAGAATGAATGAGTGAATCATCATGAAATTCGCCGAAAAAAACAACATCATAACTTGCAAGTTTGTCGGTCATTTCATTTAATGAAAGTGATTTTTCCGTAGCTGAATCGTAGAATTTATAATCTTTTTTCGTGAATTCTTCTGAAAATGCAGATGAAAATAAAATTAATAATGTTATACTAAATAGTAGTGTTATTCCATGTAATTTTCGTATTCTTAAGTTTGACATTTTTTCTCCAAATTAATTTTTTAATATTTAAATAACAAAATATTATTATTCATATAATTATAATATTTTTGTTTTTGTAGTTGGCTTAGGTAATTTCATCACAAGCACTCGCACATCATTTTCAGTTTCATTATAAATACAATGAATAATATCTTTTGGACTTTCTATTATGTCGTCTTTTGTTACTTGAATTTTTTCATTACCAACCATAATGGTGGGTTTTCCTTCTAACACATAAAAAGCAACATCAACAGGTGTGATATGTGGTTTCAAAGATTCACCTGCTTTTAATACAAGATGCATAATCAGAGCTGTCTCTTTGTCATAAAGTTTAAAAACATTGACACCATGTGGATTTTTTGCAACTTCTAATTTTTTGTAATTTCTAATTTTCATTTCTTCTCCTTTTTTTGATTGAATAACCTGATTTTTGAATTGAATTGACCACTTCGTTTTCGTCGTATTCACCATCAATCTGAACTAATTTATCTTTTAACGAAATGTTTATTTTTTCTATTCCTGATACATTTTTTAGAGTGGTATCGATTGTATTTACGCAATGTTGACAAGTCATGTCCTGAATTTCATAATTCCCTTTCATATTTTTTAACTCCTTATTATTGAAATATTTATTAAATAAATTCTTAACTATTGCTCGAAACATCAAAACGGAAAAAATAATTGCGCTAAGTGTTTTTAACCACATTGGGAGCATCTCCATTCCACCGGTTATCAAATTCATATTTTCACCGGAAGTTTTCCAAATAAAATCTACAATCAATCCAAAAAGAAGAGCAGTAATTATTATGGAAAATAAATAGATAATTAAATTTTTCTTGCCAAGTTTTCCTGACACAAAAGCTAAGGTAGCAGTATTTGTTGCCGGACCTGCAATTAGGAAAATCAATCCGGCTCCTGGGGACATTCCCTTTATGATCAGAGCGGCTGCAATTGGAATTGAACCGGTGGCACAGATATACATCGGAATTGAAATTAGAAGCATTATTGGATATGCTAGAAATGGGTTACCAAGATATTGTTCTATGAAATCACCAGGAATAATAAATGCGATGATTCCACCAGCGATTACTCCAATTAGAATCCATTTACCTGAATCTTCGATCAACTCAATAAAACCATATTTAAAGATATATTTTATTTTGTCTAGTAGATTGTGTGAATGTGGATTGTCATTATTACATATATTACATGAATTACTGTTCTTTTGGTTTACTTTTTTTTCAGATTTAATTTCAAATATTCCTGTGAGAGAACCGCTAAGAATTCCTGCAAAAAAAGCCGCTATAGGTCTGATAATTGCAAAAAGTGGACCGAGTAGTGAATATGTTGCCAAAATGGAATCGACTCCGGTTGTTGGCGTAGAAGAAAGAAAAGAAATTGTTGAACCTTTTCCTGCACCTTCTTTTCGTAGGTATGCCGTAACAGGAATTACACCACAAGAACATAACGGCAAAGGGACTCCAAAAAGTGATGCTTTGATAATTGAGCTTATTTTATTTCCTGATAAATGTTTGT
>LSCC01000035.1 GCA_001577215.1 Fidelibacterota bacterium TCS52 | reverse complement strand
TTCAAGTAGGGAATATGTCTATGTGGTAAACTGCTAAATAATAAATTTCTGTTAGTGAATTCGGGGCAATTAAAAAAATACTTGACAAACCACTTACATTTTATTAACTTACCGACCGTTAAGTAATTGAAAGGAGTGTATAATTGAATACAAAAGAAAAAATACAAAAAGTGGCAGTTAAATTATTTTCCGAAAAGGGATATACGGAGACATCATTACGTGAGATTTCCGAAGCGCTTAATATTTCCAAAGCAGCGCTATATTATCATTTCTCAAACAAAGAAGAGATCTTCACATCTATCATCGAAAAAAATTTTAAAAATACTATTAAATTCCATCAAGAACTCGCTTCATTAAAAATTTCTACTTGGAAGATCCTAAGAAAATGGATTGAAAACACCATAACTTCTTCTATGAAAAATAGTGAGATTTGGCAAATAATTCGCCAAATAATGATGGGAAAATTTAAAAACAAATTTCATGATCTTGATTTGTTTTCATTTATTAACAAGAATTTTGAAATATTAAATTCAATTATTAAAAGAGGAGTTAAACGAGGTGAAATTAGAGATGATATTGATCCCGAATTTCTGACTTTAGCTTTTCTCAGCACATTACATAGTGTAATAGGTCCAATGAGATATAATATAAAAAATAGAGATACAAATAAAATCATAGAAACGGTATTGAAAACAATAAAGGGAGGAATAAACAATAATGAAAAACAATCAATATAAGTTGATATTTAAATATTTAGCTATTTTTACTTTAATCATTGCATTTGTAAATACATCTTTTTCTCGCAATTTAACTTTAGGAGAAGTTGAAAAAATAGCAGTTAAGAACAATTTATCTATTAAATTGGTGAAAAAATCTGTAAAGGAAGCGAACCTTTCTTATAAAGAGGCAATTGGAGCAGCTTTACCGACTGTTGATGCATTCAGTCAATTTACCGATAATTTTGAATTGCCGGTAATGACAATAGAGATGCCAAGCTTTACAAATCCCGAAGAAACAAATAAGATAAGCATGAAAATGGGAACTAAATATAATTCTGTTTTGGGGGTATCTGTTTCACAGCCGATATTTACAGGCGGAGCAATCTTTGCCGGATATAAAATTGCCAAAAAAGGTGTGCGTTTATCAAAATTGCAGCAGGAATCGCAGATAGATAATATTATTGTAAATGTTAGAAGATTATATTATCAGATTCAATTAATGGAATCGCTGATAAAAGCAACTTCACAATCTTATTCATCGGCTAAATCAAATTACGAGTTGGTAAAAAAACAAAAAGCAGTTGGAAAAGCAAGCAAATTTGAGGTTTTGCAGGCACAGGTTCAATATAGATCGTTAAAACCAAAATTGATTTCACTTAATAATCAGAAGAATATATTATTGACCAATTTTCTGACATTACTCAATGATGAAGATCTGGATTCAATTGTTATATCAAAAGAATTACAAAAGGAAACCAATCCTTACAAAAATAGATCATTAGATTACATTAAGTCAATTGCATTAAAAAAGCGTAACGAATTAAAGTTATTGAATGGTCAAAAATATATTCAAAGAAACAAGCGATTAATTTCTTATTCAAGCGGTTTGCCAAAAGTTTCAATACAGAGTCAAATTCAATATCAATCACAAGCTGAAACAATTGACGATCTTGAATATGTAAAAAGTATGAATGCATCGGTCAATTTATCTATTCCGATTTTTTCCGGTGCAAGAAAATTTAGAAAAGTTCAAAAATCCAACATAGATATCAAAAAAACCAATATACAATATGAACAGACGAGAAACCATATTCTTGGTGAAGTGGAATCCATATATTTAAAAGTGAAAGAGGCAAAAGCAAATATTGAAGCTAATTCAGGATTAATAGAGCAGGCAAAAGAGGCGTTGCGTTTAGCAAAATTGATGTATAAAAACGGGAGAATTACACAATTGGAAGTTCAAAGCGCCGAATCATCTTATTTACAAGCACAGTCAGCTTATTATCAATCGATTTTTGAGTATAATATAGCAATAAATAATTTAAAACGATCATTAAATGAAATATCATTAAATGAAATATCATAAATTTAATAAATCAAAAAGAGGAAAGAGAAAATGAAAAAAGTAATTATTATAATTGGAATTATTTTAGCTGTTGTTTTCATTAGCTGTTCGAAAAATGATGAGCAGGCCGATTATGCAAGTTCAGCAAATAATATTGTTGAATTAACTAATAATTTTCTTAAAAATAATTCTGAAAATCCTAAAAAATATTTGTCGGGAGTAAAAGAAATTTTAGATAAGTCTGCATCCGCAAATAAAAAGAAGAAAAAAACCGATATAGTTCCAGTTTCTGTTACTCCGATTGTAAAAGGTTCAATAGAAGAGAGCATCAGCTATTTTGGAAATGTGGAAGCAAAATATTCAATTCCGATTTACCCCAAAACCCCAGAAAGAGTTGAGAAGTTTTTTGTTGATGATGGTGATTATGTTAAAAAAGGACAAAAACTTATTCAAATAAATAATGACCAATTAAAATATTCTGTAAATCAAGCGAAAGCAGGGTTTAAAAGTGCAAAGTCGCAGTATAAAAACACACTTCAAGAATATAGAAGAACTAAAACATTATTTGAAGAAAATGCTATAAGCAAAAGTCAATATGATCAAATAAAGACACAAAAAGAAATGGGTGCAAATAGCGTTAATCAAGCAGAAGCCGCTCTCAATACGGCGAACAAAATGTTAAATGATGCATTGGTCACCGCCCCCATTAGCGGTTATGTTTCAAATAGGAATTTTGATGACGGCGATATGGCATCTCCACAGCAACCATTATTAAGAATTTCACAAATGGATATGGTGAAAGTCATTACGGAAATATCAGAAAGGGATATTTTAAAAGTGAAAATAGGAATGAAAGCACGCATAAAAGTTAATGCTTTTCAAAACGAAGTGTTTTATGGAAAAATAAATAGAATATCGCCTGTTATTGATCTTAAAACACGAACAGTGAAGGTGATAATTGTTGTTAATAATTCTGACTTAAAATTGAAACCTGGAATGTTTTCAAAAGTAAATATTATTACCAATTCAGAAGATAATGGTTTCGTTTTGAATAAAAATTATATACTTGAAAAAACAGAAACCGTTATGAATAGCGATGATTTAAGAGACAAGACAATAGAAAAAAGATATTTTGTATTTACTGTAAAAGATGACATTGCAATTAGAAAAGAAGTAACAATCGGTTTGAAATCGAAATATAAATATGAGATAGTTTCGGGATTAGAAGGGAATGAATTGATAATTACAAAGGGGCTTTCAAATGTTGTAGATTCCTCATTGGTAAAAGTTGTAAAATAAATTGAAAGCAAATAATTAAGAATTAATAATATAGGTTTTATATGATTTTATCTAAATTAAGTATTAAAAGAGCGGTTACCTTTTCAATGATATATATAATGGTAATAGGTTTTGGATTATTTGGTCTTTCGCAATTGGATTTAGATCTGTATCCCAAACTTGAATTTCCATTAATTGGCGTTGTCACCAGTTATGAAGGAGTAACACCAAAGAATATTGAAAATTTGGTTACTCGCCCGCTTGAAGAAACGGTAATATCAGTTGAAGGTGTAAAAGAAGTAAATTCTACATCAAGGACAGGCGCCTCGATCATTTTAATTGATTTTGATTGGGGAACAGATATGGATAAGGCAGAAATAGATGTCAGGGAAAAAATTGATTTTGTTAAGGACTATTTACCGAGCGAAGCAAGTGAGCCGATGACATTTGCATTTGATCCATCGATGCAGCCAATTATATATTTTAATATATCATCTCAGGAATTGGGCGATATAGAATTAAGGGAGGTTGTTAAAGAACAGATCAAACCACGCTTGGAGCGATTAGAAGGAGTAGCAAGTGTAAATATTAATGGTGGTCTTGAGCGAGAAATAAAAGTTGAGATAGATCCATTTAAATTAGCAGCAAACCATATTTCAATAAATGATGTTAGCAATTCATTGAGGTTTGCAAATTTAGATATGCCTGGTGGGATATTAGAAGAGAATGAGAAAGAATTCTCTGTTGTGACAAATGCAAAATATGGATCAATTGAAGAAATTAAAAATACTGTAGTGAGTTATTCACAATTTGGCAAGCCGACATATTTAAAACATATTGCGAAAGTATATGACGGATTTAAGGAAGAAACAAAAATAGTACGCAATAATGGGAAAAGTGCGATTGTTTTAATCGCCTTTAAAAGATCGGATGCCAATACTGTAAATGCGTGTGAAAATATAAATAATTATCTACCCAAATTAAAAAGTCAATTAGGTTATGATATTGAGTTTAACACGATTTTTGATCAGTCCGAATTTATAAACAACTCTATAAGCAATCTATCTACAACTGCTATTTTAGCTTTTATTATGTCATTTTTTGTTCTATTCTTTTTCTTGCGACATTTAAATAGTTCTGTAATTGTAGCGATTTCAATTCCAATTTCAATTATTTTCACATTTTTTATTATGAGTCAAATAGGTGTAACATTAAATATTGTTTCTATGGCAGGATTAGCACTTGCTATAGGTTTGTTAGTAGATAATTCTATTGTCGTTTTAGAGAATATTTTTCGCAGAAGAAATGATCTGAGTGAAGATATTAAAACTGCTTCTGATAAAGGAAGTTCTGAGGTTTCAACAGCGATCGTTGCTTCCACTTTGACAACCGTATCAGTTTTTGTGCCAATACTTTTTGTGCCAGGAATTTCCGGAGCATTATTCAAGGATATGGCATTAACTATTGTTGTTTCACTTTTTATTTCCTTGATGGTTGCCCTGACCTTAATTCCATTATTATCATCCAGATTTTTGTCAAAAAAAGAGAAAAGTCATGGTTCTTCGCTCGGCACTAAATTTGATAACATGGTGGACAGATGGTTAGATAAATTATCAATTGTTTATTCTAAAAGTATTCGTTGGTCGTTGAGTCATAAGAAAACAGTTCTTATTAGTATATTAATAGTTTTGGTTATCTCGATATTTTCCCTGAAATGGGTCGGCGGAGAATTTTTACCAAAGACAGATGAAGCAAATATAGAGATGAACATAGAAACGCCTATTGGTACTTCATTATCAGCAACTAACAAAATATTTAAAGAGGTTGAAAACATAGTAATGGTAATTCCCGAAGTTAAAAATACTTATATTGATTTTGGTCGTGCTACTGGTTTTACCGCAATGTTTGGGGGAGCCTCTAATAAGGGAAGTATGAACATAAAACTAATTGATAAGAATGAACGAAAAAGATCTCAATTTGAAATTGAAGATTATTTGAGGAATAGATTAGACACGATACCAAATTTAAAGATGTCTTTCACTCAAGGTGGTCCGGCTACCGGCGAAGAAGGAGCAATTGCAATCAAGATATTCGGTCATAATATTGACAAGGGAAAACAAATTGCCAAACAAGTTAAAGAACTGATGGAAGATATTCCTGGCGTTGTAGATGTTAAATTGTCTTTTTCTGATCCTAAACCGGAATACTATGTAAAAATTGATCGAGTAAAGGCAGCTCAATTGGGGCTTAGCGCTTATCAGATTACAAGCACAATTAGCAATTCAATTAAAGGTACAATTGCATCAAGATTTAGACAAGGTGGCGATGAATATGATATATTAGTACGATTTAGCAACAAATATAGAGAATCAAAAACGGATTTAAATAATATTTTTATTTCTTTACCGACAGGTGAACAAATTCCCCTAAATAGCATTGCTGCAATTGAACCCACAATGGGACCTGTTGAAATATCAAGGCAAGATCAAAATCGTTATGTAAGTGTTTCTGCAAATAATTCAGGTAGAGATCTGCAAAGCATAACAGCTGACATAGAATTAGGATTAAGTAATATATCGCTTCCAGAAGATACTCATATTGAAATTGGCGGGACAGCTCAAGATCAACAAGAATCATTTTTCTATCTTGGATTAGCAATACTTGTTTCAATTGCATTGGTTTATATGGTAATGGCATCTCAATTTGAATCACTGCTTGATCCATTTATTATTTTGTCAACCATTCCGCTCGCTTTGATCGGTGTGATAATTGCGCTTTTTGTTACAGATACAAATTTGAGTGTTACCGTTTTTATTGGAGGAATGCTTTTAGTTGGAATTGTGGTAAATAACGGAATTGTTCTGATAGATTATATTAATCAATTGATCAAAAAACATAAAATGGAAATTAAAGAAGCTATAGTTGTCGGATCGAAAACTCGTTTACGTCCGGTATTAATGACAGCAATAACTACCATTTTGTCTATGTCGCCTCTTGCTATTGAATTAGGTTCAAGTTCTGAGATCTGGTCACCAATGGCGCGAGCAATTATTGGTGGATTGATCGCATCTACATTTTTGACACTGTTTTTTGTACCAATTATGTTTTATATTTTACAACGGAAACGATTAGGAGCAAATAATTAAAATATATACACGTGAAATAAATGAAAAATATTAAAATAAAACAAGTAAGTTTCAATTCAGAAGAATATAAAAGAACAGTTGATCTCAGGGATAAAATTCTCCGTAAACCTCTGAACTTAAAATTTTCATCAGAACAATTGGAAAAAGAATATTCGGACATTCATATTGCATGCTTTAGCGATAAAGATTTGATCGGATGCCTTATACTTTCTCCAATTGATGATATTAGTGTTAGAATGCGGCAGGTGGCAGTTGATGAAAAATATCAAGGCAAAAAAATCGGTACGAAAATGGTAAAATATTCTGAAGAATTTGCTAAAAAAAATGGATTTAAAGAAATGGTATTACACTCACGCGAAGTCGCAGTCCCCTTTTATTTAAAATTAGATTATAAAATAATTAGTGAAAAGTTTATTGAAATAGGTCTTGCGCATTGGATGATGAAAAAGAAGTTAGAGAATGGATAAAGGAGAAAGGAAAAGGGAGAATGGAGAAAGGAAATGGAGAATTGGTTCGGATTGTAAATTTCAAGTATGAAGTGACATATTTCATTTTGGCATTGATAGGTATTAATTGGCATTTCTTGGAATTCGAAAATTCAGAAAATCAAAATTTCAAAACTTCAAAATTTTAAAAGTTACTAATTTCAGGTTATAAAAAATATTAAATTGCCACGAAGCTTTAGTTCGTGGTTTTGATAAATAAAAATATATAACGGCTTTAGCCGAATAAAAATGGGATTCGGGTTGCGAATTTCCAATTTCTAACCCACTAAACTCCTAACCTACTCGACGAATAGAGTTTGGAATTTTAAATTTGTCAAAATTAATCTTATTGTTGTAAAATTGCAAAAAATACCTTAAATTACAAAACGTTTGAAGAAAGAAAAAAATAAGGAGAAAATAATATGATGCCAAAAGGCGGAATGCAAGGATTGATGAAACAAGCACAGAAGATGCAAAAACAGATGCAAAAAGCACAGGAAGAATTAGCAAATGAAATAGTGGAAGGTTCTTCCGGTGGCGGAATGGTTGTTGTAAAAGTCAACGGGAAAAAAGAGATGAAAAGTGTTAAAATTAATCCCGACATATTGTCCGAAGATGTAGAAATGGTTGAAGATTTAATTTTAGCTGCTGTTAATCAAGCAATGCAAAATGCTGAAGAGTTGTCAAACTCAAAAATGGGGAATATCCAAGGTGGGTTAGGAAACAGTTTGTCCGGAATGGGATTATAAATTAATGAGCAATATTCCAAATTCAATTGAAAAAATAAGTGAATTATTTTCAAAATTTCCAGGGATTGGAAGGAAAAGTGCGCGTCGTATTGCCTTTCATTTAATGGATACCCCCCGAGAAAAGGTTATTGAAATTGCAAAAGCGATAATTGATCTAAAAGATAAAGTGAAACATTGCCCCGAATGTAATTACATGACGGAAAATACAAAATGTTCGATATGCAGTGATCCCAAAAGAGATGATAGTATTATTTGTGTAGTTGAAGACAGCATGGATGTAATTGCTTTAGAAAAATCCGTATCTTTTAATGGCAAATATCATGTGTTAGGTGGACTTATTTCACCATTGGATGGAATTGGACCTGATGAATTAGATTTTGATGGATTATTAAAACGATTAGATAATGTTAAAGAAATTATTGTCGCTATCAATCCATCAATTGAGGGTGATACAACTATTTATTACTTGAATAAAATTGTAAAAAACGAATCAATAAAAATTACAAATTTAGCAAGAGGAATACCGATTGGCGGAGATCTTGAGTTTACTGACGAAGCAACGATTGCACGCGCTTTAGAACAACGAACAGAAATAAAAAGAGAAAATAAATAATGAAAAAATCATTAATTCCTAACATAATTACACTTTTTCGAATTATTTTAACACCACTGTTTTTATATTTTTTACTGGTGGATCAACCATATTATATGTTATTGGCGCTAATTGTATTTATTGTTGCTTCGGTTTCGGATAGTGTTGATGGGTATATTGCACGAAAGTATGATTTTGTTAGTGAATTTGGAAAATTTGTAGATCCGCTTGCCGATAAAATATTAATTATCTCCACTTTCATCGCTCTAATATTTTTGGACATTATTCCTCTTTGGATGGTATCCATTATTATTTTTCGCGATATTGCCGTTACAGTAATTAGAATGATTATGATAAAACAGGGGGATAGTGTCGTTACAAGCAATATTGCAAAATCAAAAACTGCATTTCAAATTGTTTTTATCTATATTGTAATATCCTTTAAAATGATATTACAATTGCCATTTATGAAATTTATGCATCCTGTAATTATTTATTTAGAAAACGGCAGTTTTTATTGGATCTTAATGCTGATAACAACAATTTTTACACTATATACAGGTGTATTATATTTGTTGGATAATAAAGTTATTTT
>LSCC01000034.1 GCA_001577215.1 Fidelibacterota bacterium TCS52 | reverse complement strand
AGTTTCTATAATTGTTCCCATTGGTGTCAACTGATAATTTGCTCCACTTTTATCTATCATATCTATTATTTTACTAACATGTTTGCTAACACTTTCTCCCTTATCGGTGGGAAACATTGCAAACTCAAATAAGACTGACATTATTTATACCCCAGATTAATCAAATTTATAATTATTGTAATTACTAATTTCTTTGACACTTTTCCGTTTTTTTTCTCTGATCGTTTCATGACCGGAATATCCGAGTGAAACAACTAAACCAATTTTATTTTTCTTTGGAATATCTAAAATTTTCTTAATTTTCTTTTCATTGAACCATCCTAATATACAAGTTCCTAACCCTTCTTCTGTTGCTTGCAAACAAAAATGCTCTGTAGCAATTCCAATGTCGATCAATCCATAATTTGTTTTTTTGAGAACATTTCCCATTTGTAACATTAATTTTGGTTTATCAATTGTTACAACTACAATAACAGGAGCCCTGGGGACAAAAGCATTAAATGAAACTAATTTACTGAATGTTGCATTTGCAACTTTATTTTTTAAATGTTTGCCATCAACAACGATAAATTTCCATGGTTGAGAATTAGATGCAGATGGTGCTAACCTCGCCGCCTCTACACATCTATCTATTTTTTCTCTTTCCACAGGTTTATCAAGATATTTTCTAACACTTTGCCTTTTTCTTACTAAATCTAAAAAAATCATTTATCTCCAATTACTTTTTACCATTTATTCTGTTGTTACTTTGTTTTATAATTTTAATTATTTTTGCGGCTTTGCGTCTTGGCGAGCAATATATTCTACTTTAAAAAATTCCAAGATTCCTGTCCAAACTGCGGTATTGAATTGCTTCGCTCAAATGTTCAGGTAAAATATCTTCACTGTTTTCTAAATCGGCAATAGTACGAGAAACCTTTAGAATTCGGTCATAAGCTCTTGCGCTTAAGCCAAGTTTGTTTATTGCATTTTCTAATAGTTTTGCTCCATCTTTATCTATTTGAGCATGTTGTTTAATTTCTTTAGGACCCATTTGAGAATTATTGAAAATGCCTTTGTTCAATGTCTCAAATCGTTCGTTTTGAATTTCACGAGCAAATTGTACTCTTTTTCGAATTTCGAAAGATGGCTCCGCCTCTCTTTTATCTGATAATTTTTTATATGAGACAGCAGGAACTTCGACATGAATATCGATTCTATCCATCAACGGTCCGGAAATGCGATTTAAATAATTTTGGATCTGTCCCACACTACAAGTGCATTCGTGATCCGGATCTGTTGCATATCCACAGGGGCAGGGATTCATTGCTGCAATTAACATAAATTTTGCCGGATAGGTTAGACTCATTAAGGCGCGACTGATCGTTACCGATCCATCTTCAATTGGTTGTCGCATTACTTCTAAAACATTTTTTTTAAATTCCGGGAATTCATCTAAAAATAGAACTCCATTATGAGCTAAGCTTACTTCACCGGGTCTTGGATATCGTCCACCTCCAACTAATGCACTATCGCTAATGGTATGGTGTGGTGCTCTGAAGGGCCGAACAGAGATCAACCCTTTTTCTTTTGGAACAAGCCCTGCGATCGAATGTATCTTTGTTGTCTCCAATGCTTCTTGCAGAGTTAATTCTGGTAAGATCGTCGGAAAGCGTTTTGATAACATTGATTTACCAGATCCAGGAGGACCGATCAGAATAATGTTATGTCCGCCTGCAGCCGCAACTTCCAAAGCTCGTTTAACATGCTCCTGTCCTTTTACCTCTGAAAAATCTAAATGATATTTTTTATTTATTTGAAATATCTTCTTTAGATCAACTGCAGTTGGTTCAATTGTTGGATTTGAATTAAGCACGTCAATAGCTTCCGAAAGCGTACTTACTCCCCAAACAGTTGAATCGCCGGGAATTGATGCTTCTTTTGCATTTTCTTTTGGTAGAATAATATTTTTCTTACCAAACTTTTTCATCTCAATTGAAATAGGCAGAGCACCTTTTATTGGACGAACAGTTCCGTCAAGAGCCAATTCTCCCAAAATAATAAAATCATCTAAATTACTGATTGGGATTGTGTCGGATCCGGCTAAAATTCCAATTGCTAATGGCAGATCAAAAGAGCTGCCCTCTTTTTTTAAATCCGCTGGTGCTAAATTTTGTGTTATTTTACCTCTTGGATATTCATAACCAGAAGATTTTATTGCTGATATTATTCTAGCCCAACTCTCTTTTACAGCGCCTTCCGCTAAACCAACTACGATATAATGTGGTGTGCTGCGTTGTAAGTGAGTTTCTACAATGATCTCGTGTGCTTTTATTCCCCTAACACCTGCTGAAAATATTTTTGTTAACATTGTTTACCTTTGTATGATTTTTAAATATTCATTAAATAATTGTTGTATATACATCTGTTGAAAATGACAATATCTTCATAATCTGTTCAAAGTAAAATTTCATTGCGGAGAGAAAGGGATTCGAACCCCCGTTCCGAAAAATCGGAAACCGCATTTCGAGTGCGGCGCATTCAACCGGACTCTGCCATCTCTCCATCCATAATATATAAAATTACAACTACAAAAATAACGAATTTTTAAAATAATGTAATTGTAATGAACCTATTAGTATTTTATTTGTTTATGGTGGGAAGTTATATTATTTTTATTATTTGAATATAAGCTGAATATGAAAATAATTAGGAGAAAAAAGATGAAAAAAACATTGGTATTAATAATTGCTATTTTTGTTTTTGTAATTGTTTTAACAGGAAAAGAGGTAACACAGGAAACAGCATCTCAAGTTGCTAAGAATTGGGTTGGTTATATGAATTTTCGAGCAGATAATGATTTTCGTGAATTCAGAATTGATAAAAAAATTGTAAATGACAATTTGTTTATTTTTGGATTTGAAAAAGGTGGATTTGTAATAGTGGCGAATAATGATGATATTTCACCAATTTTGGGGTATTCATTGTATTCATCAATTACAGAAAAAATTGGCTTTGATGAAATAATATTAATAATACTTCCGAAATTTGTTAATTGAAGAAATCGAAAAAGAATAATTGTTCAGTAAAAAAACAGTTAGAAGCTTTGGGAATTTAGGAAAAGGAAACTTCACCGAATTTATTTTTCACATATTAATTTTAAATATTTTTTAATTAACTATTTAAAATAAATTTTGTAATATTAACATAAGAAAAATATGAGAGCTGTTTTATGAAAATATTTAATAAATTATTGAAGATCAAAGAAGAGAAAGGTGCGGGTTATTTTGTATTAATTGACCCAGATTCATTTTCAATTGAAAATGTTAGAAAAAAAGTAAATAAAATTTGCAATAGTGGTGTGGATGCAATTCTGATAGGTGGTAGTTTGTTAATAACAGATGGCTACAATGAAAAAGTTGAATTGATTAAAAAATATTCTTCCATACCTATAATTCTATTTCCGGGTTCGGCATCACAGATCAAAAAGGAATTTGACGCTGTGTTGTTTTTATCACTTATCAGTAGCAGAAATTCAGAGTTGATAATCGGAAAACAGGTTGTAAGTGCCCCAATTCTTAGAGCGATGAATATGGAAACAATATCGACTGCATATATGTTAATTGAATCGGGGAATGTTACTACAGCTGAATTTATGAGTAATTCAAAACCAATTCCAGCCAATAAGCCGGATATTGCAGTTGCACATGCAATTGCAGCAGAAATGCTTGGTTTCAAAATGGTATATTTGGAAGCAGGTAGTGGAGCTTCCAACCCAGTTTCTAATGAAATGATTTCAATGGTAAAAAAACATGTAAATATTCCAATTATTGTTGGCGGCGGAATAACAAAACCGGAAACAGCAAAACAGAAAGCAATTGCAGGTGCAGATTTTATTGTAACCGGGAATATTTTAGAAAAAAAAGGCAACTCATATTTAATGTCCAAATTTGCCGATTCAATTCATAAATAAATTAAAAGAGAAAAAATGATTGATAAAACACAAATTATAAAAAATCATTTATCAGAAAGTTTAAATGTTAAAAATAAAATTATTGAAGATAATAAATTAACCATACAGATTGCCGAAGTATCTGATTTAATAATAGATTCAATAAACAAAGGCGGAAAGGTAATTTGGTGTGGAAATGGTGGTTCGGCTGCGGATGCTCAACATCTTTCTACGGAATTATTGGGACGTTTAAATTTTAATAGAAAACCGATTTCGTCAATAGCTTTAACAACAGATACTTCATTTTTAACAGCTTGGTCAAATGATATTGGCTTTGACTCAATTTTCAGCCGCCAGGTTGAGGGATTAGGCCGTTCCGGAGATGTGCTTATTGGAATTTCTACGAGTGGCAATTCGACAAATATTCTTGAAGCAATTAAATCAGCGAAAGAAAAAAACATTAAAACAATTGCCTTTTTGGGAAAAGATGGAGGCAAAATAAAAAGTCAGGCCGATATTTCTATGGTTGTTCCTTCTGAGAACACACAACATATTCAAGAATCGCATATAACTATTGGTCATATTATTTGTGATATTCTTGAGCAAAAATTATTTTCCTAGTAATTTTCTATTAGTAAAAAATATATAGATATTAAATGGAATACATTCTTAAAGATTTTCTTAATCATCTGCGAGTTGAGAGAAATTTAGCCAAAAATACTATAAGATCTTATTCTATAGATTTGAATAGATATATAGATTTCCTTAAGGAACGACAAATTTCAAAACCGGAAAGTATTAAAATTTCATATCTTTATGATTATATTGATATTTTGAACAAAATACCATTAGCGTCGTCAAGTATAGCGAGGAACTTTTCATCGATAAGAATGTTGCATGAATTTATGATGAACGAAGGATATGTTAAAAAAGACATTACCGAAAATATTATTTCTCCCAAAATTCCGAAGAGATTACCAAAAGTATTAACAATAAATGAAATTGAAAAGATCCTAAATGTAATTGATGTTACTAAAATTCTTGGCATACGAGACAGGGCAATGTTAGAATTACTTTATGCTTGTGGATTGAGAATATCAGAATTGTTAAAACTGCGCCTCTTGGCTGTATTCTTTGAAAATGGTTGGATCAGAATTTTTGGTAAGGGAAACAAGGAGAGAATCATACCTTTTGGAAAAGAAGCAAAACGATGGTTAAAAAAATATATAGATTATTTTCGCCCGGAATTAAAGAAAAAAAATATCCTAAAAGCAGAAGATTTTATTTTTTTAAATATTCGTGGTGGACCGCTTTCGAGAATGGGTGTTTGGAAAATTATTCAAAAACATGTAAAATCTGCAGGAATATATAAAAATGTTAGTCCACATACTTTTCGTCACTCTTTTGCAACACACTTATTGGAAGGTGGTGCTGATCTACGAGCAGTTCAGGAAATGTTAGGGCATTCTGACATTTCTACAACACAAATTTACACACATTTAGATCGTGATTACTTAAAGGAAATTCATAAAACTTTTCACCCAAGAGAAAGAGAGGAAAATTGAATCAAATAACACAAATATTAGCATTAGCAATTCCAATTTTATTAGCACTTTCAATTCATGAATTAAGTCATGGGTTAGTGGCTTTTCATTTTGGGGATCCAACAGCAAAAAATGCCGGAAGATTAACTTTAAATCCAATTGCACATCTTGATCCGATCGGTACACTTATGCTTTTTATAGTTCATTTCGGTTGGGCCAAACCCGTGCCGGTAAATCCCGCATACTTTAAAGATCCCAAAAAAGATATGCTTTGGGTGGCTTTGGCAGGGCCCGCCTCAAACATGGTTTTGGCATTTTTAACAGGAATGATAATTCGTGCTGTTGGAATGCATATGGGAAGTAATTTTACATTTAATTTTTTAAAATTAATGTTGTATTACAGCTTGACAATAAATTTGGCGTTAGCTGTTTTCAACTTATTACCAATTCCACCTTTGGATGGAAGTAAAATTTTACAAGGATTATTACCACCTAAATATGATCATATTATTTATAATTTAGAACGATATGGTCCATTTATTTTACTAGGAATTATTATGTTTGGAAGAATTTCCGGATTTTCCATAATCGGATCGATAATTTGGCCATTTGTTAATGTTTTTGC
>LSCC01000033.1 GCA_001577215.1 Fidelibacterota bacterium TCS52 | reverse complement strand
ATAATTTTTAATAAAGTCAATATAAAAAGGAATTATTTTTATTATAAATATTTGTATTATTTTATATGTTTTGGATTTTCAATAATTCTGCATTTTCCCCTTTCCTTTTTCAAATTTTAAATTTAATTGTTTATTTTTAATTTTACTTATGTTATATTACAGAAAAATAAAGGATAAAAAATGGACAAAACAACCAAAAAAATGATCAAATCAAAAATTCGTTCAATACCGGATTTTCCCATTAAGGGAATTATGTTTCGTGATATAACTACTCTATTAAAAGATGCTGAGGGATACAAAATAATAATAGACGATCTTGTAGAAAAATATAAAGAAGTGGACATTGATATTATAGCTGGTATTGAATCACGCGGTTTTATTATTGGGGGTGCATTGTCGTATAAATTGAATTTGCCATTTGTACCGATAAGGAAACCAGGGAAATTGCCAGGTAAATATGTTTCTCAAGAATATTCACTTGAGTATGGTACCAATATACTTCAAATTCATTCAGATGCAATTAAATCAGGTCAAAAGATTTTATTAATAGATGATCTACTCGCTACAGGTGGTTCGGCAAAAGCCTCTGTTAATTTAATAGAAAAACTTAAAGGTGTTGTAAAAGGGATTGCTTTTATTATAGAATTGCCGGATCTCGGAGGTAGAAAAGTTCTTAATAATTATAACGTATATTCTACTGTTAAATATTCTGGTGAATAAAATTTAACTTGTGGCAAGTTTATTTAAAAAATCCTCGTAACTATTTATAACTAATTTATGGTTTTTAGTATTAATTAATTTTTTTGTTTTTAGTTTAGAAAGCATTCTTGACACGGTTTCTCTTGAGGTTCCGGACATGTTTGCAATTATTTGTTGACTTGGCATTTTATCAATAGTAACACTTCCGTTTTTATTTATTCCTGAATCTTCAGCGATAGACAAAATGGTATTACAAATTTTATTTTCTGCGTTATTCAATGACAAACTTGCAATTAATTGATCAGCTTTACGTAATCTACTTGTTAGATTTTTTAATAAGCGAATAGCTACTTTTGGATACTCTTCTAAAATGAAATAGAAATCCTTTTTGTTTATAATAAAAACACTAGCATCTGATAAAGCAACTGCATTTGCAGATCTGGTTTTTCCGTCCAATATAGACATTTCACCAAAATAATCATTTTCTTTTATTATTGATAATATTATCTCTTTTCCGGCTTCATTTGTACGACTAATTTGAACCTTACCTTTTATAATAAAAAATAACATATCACCAAGATCCTCTTCAAATAGAATAATATTGTGTGTGTGATAATGTTTGATTTTACAAAGTTTTAGAATTTTGTTAAGATCTTCGTCGTTAAGATCTCCAAATAATGTTATGTTTTTTAATGTAGAAATGTCCATTATTTATTCTCCTTTTTATTATTTTCTTTAGGTGAAAATCTTTCTAAAATATTTGGAACAAGGTCAAGTATTTTTTCAACTGTTTGCTCTTTTTTACCCAGCATTAACAATTTGGAAGAATTTTTATAGATTGAAATAATTGCAACCGGTTGAATATTGATTCCTCCTCCGGCCCCTTCACCAATTGCATCATTTTTGTTATCTTTTCCGCCTCCTGCACCGAATCCAATAGAGATTTTTGATATTGGGATGATTGTAACTTCTCCAACTTTTATAGAATCACCAACAATAGTTTTTGTTTTCGCAATTTCTTCTGCTTTTTTTAATAAAGTTTCTATTGTTTCATTAACCATTTATCTCTCCTTTTTTTTGAATTTATTTATTTCCCTCCAAATTAACAATAATCTGAATAAAATACCATATAATTTCATAATAATATTCATTTTAAGTATTATGTCGTATCGCGTATTAAAATAATCCCAATGTAAGTTAATGTTTTTTTTGTTGGTAATAAATGGTAGTGTATATAAATATCCTGATAATTTTCCAGTATTACTTGGGTTAGGCAGTCCAATATTTGTTGAAAAATTTTTTAATTTAAATTGTAAATATTCTCTCCAAATTATCACAAAATGTTTTTTAAATAAATTTTTATAAAATGTTATTTGTGGTTTTTTTTCAACATATAAGGATTTGATTTCTGTGATTGACTTGTATTTGCTTTTTTTGTCAACTGTTATTTCTTTTTCTGTTTTAGTTTTTCCTTTGTTTTTTTTTGTTTTCTTCTTTAATGAAATTGCAAATTTTATTGGAATCTGTAAAAATTTAATTTTTACATTTAATTTAGATTTATTTTCTATCGATAAGATTATTGCAAATAAAAATTTGATCCAATATAAAGTGATTTTTCCATTTAAATTTTTGTTTTGATACCTAGTATCTATTGAAGTTTTAAAGGGAATAAAAATCATTCCCAAAAATAACAATAGGATGAAAATTAAAAAGTAGATTAAAAAATACAAGAAAAACATAAATATTATACCAAATCTTTTAATTTGGGTTTAAATATATGGTGAATTAAAGATAAAATAACCACACCTGTTAAAAATGCAAAAATCATACTTATAGTATACCCGGAACTTACTATTCCTAAAGCTGTTCCACAAGCAGGTGGATGTTCCATATCTATGATTGCCATGAAGAACATTGAAGTCCCTACTGTTAATGAAAAAATTATAATAGAAACAATTGAAGATGAGGCGGGTATTAATGTAAATAGCATTCCAATTATTATTCCTATCACATGCCCACCGATTACATTACGCCTGTTAGCAGTGAAATTCGTGGGTGTAATAAATATAATAAATGTAGTAGCTCCCAAAGAAGCGATCATAACTACATTTTGCATTTTAATAACTAAAATAGCAATAAATACAGATAGGGTTGCAATAAGAATTTGGAAGATATAATTTTTCCATAGACGCTTAAATTTTTTATAAAAACTAATATCTGGGGTTTTTAATAATTTAAAATACTTCATATGTTAAATATAAATAATTATTTGTTATTACTCTATATTAAATATTTTTATTTATTTTGTAAATACTCTTTTATTTGTTCTCGATATATACTTCTTACTTCTGAAAAAAAATCAAGATATTTATTAGATTTAAAATCTGGGAAGCTCCAATTAAAATGATTAAAGCTTTTTTTATAATATTCTAAAACAGGGTCTGCGTAAATTCCTTTACCAATATATAATTTCTGTCTGCCATATTTTACCGAAGCTAATACAAATTTGTCTAAGTCCAGATATCCCGGATCAATGTTTATTGTTCTTTTATTCTTTTTTAAATATTTATTTTCCAATTTGTTTGTAATTATTTTTATTTCTGATAATTTTTCAGGCGAGATTAGATCTTCAAAGCTTAGGAATTTGCGAGTTAAGTTGTCGCCAAATTCTATTTTATAATAATCGGTGTAATTAAATGGATATAACAAGCTCATTTTATCTATTTCACCAAAAATATTGGCAATTAAATTAATAAAACCTTCATATTCTAAAAAATTATTTGAATATAACAATCCAACGATTAATTTAACATGTTTTATGTTTGATGTTGTCATTGAATTAAAATAAAAAAAAATAATATTTTATCCAAAATAAAACGGTGAAAATATATTTAAATTAGAAATTTAGAAAACGAATTATGAAAAACACCAAAGTATCAAACAGTTTAATGTGGAATTTTATTGCAAAACGACAAAACATTTTGTAAATTAAACACTTAAAAAAAAGAAAAGTTAATGAGTAAAATAGAAAAAAAACAAATAAATAATCTTATACGCATTTCAAAACAACTTAGAATTGATGTGGTAAACATTGTTCATAGTGCAAAATCAGGTCATGTTGGTGGATCGTTGGGATTGGCAGACATTTTTACTGTTTTATATTTTCATGTTTTAAAACATAATTCAAATGATCCTAATTGGGAAAACAGAGACCGTTTTGTCGTGTCAAATGGCCATATTGCACCAATTTATTACTCTGCGCTGGCGCATTCCGGATATTTTCCAATAAGTGAGTTGTCATCATTAAGAAAATTAAGATCAAGATTGCAAGGGCATCCCAGCACACTTGATCTGCCGGGAATAGATATTTCCACTGGGAGTTTAGGGCAAGGGCTTGGTGTTGCCTGTGGAATGGCTTTAATTGCTCAAAAGGATAAGAAGAATCATTTGGTTTACTGTTCTATTGGAGATGGGGAATCTCAGGAAGGTTCAATTTGGGAAGCAGCAATGTTTGCAGGTCATCATAAATTATCAAATTTGATTGCTTTTACAGATAGAAATTGTATTCAAATTGATGGTGATACAGAAAAAATAAATAAATTAGAACCATTGTCGAAAAAATGGGAAGCATTTAATTGGAATGTATTATCTGCAAATGGTAATGATATAGAAGAAATACTTGATACATTTGAAAAAGCAAAAAAAGAAAATAGTAAACCGACCATGATTATTTTTAATACAAAACTTGGTTTTCCAGTTTCATTTATGGATGGTGTTTCAAAATGGCATGGCACAGCTCCCAATGATGATGAAGCAAAAGAAACTATGATTGAAATAAAAAAATATTATTCAAAGTTAAAGTTATAATGAAATATATAAAAGAAAACATTTTTAGTAACCCGGAAATGTTGCCAACTCGTGATGGATTTGGTAAGGCATTAGTTGAATTAGGCGAAATTAACGAAAAAATCATTGTTTTAACTACAGATGTTGCGGGTTCAGTAAGAGCAAATTGGTTTGCTGAAAAATTCCCGCAAAGATTTTTTGATCTCGGAGTTGCAGAACAGAATATGATTAGTGTTGCCGCTGGAATTTCTTTGGAAAATAAAATTCCTTTTGCAACAACTTTTGGAGCTTTTATTACTGGAAGAGTTTGGGATCAAATAAGAGTTTTGGTTACCTATTCTAAAACAAATGTTAAATTAGTGGCAACTCATACAGGTGTTACTGTGGGTGAAGATGGCGCCACACATCAAATACTTGAAGATATTGCATTGATGAGAGTCTTGCCGAATATGACAGTAGTAGTTCCTTCTGATTTTAATGAAACAAAAAAAGCAATATTTGCAGCAGCAAATTTTAAAGGTCCGATCTATATTAGATTAGGAAGACAGAAAGCGCCTTTAATTACAACTGATGATGCACCATTTGAAATTGGCAAATCGCAAAAATTAAGAGATGGAAATGATGTGACAATTATAGCTTGCGGTGTATTGGTTTATGAAGCAATGTTAGCAGCAGAAAAATTAGATAAACTTGGAATTTCTTCTCGTATTTTAAATATGCATACGATCAAACCACTTGATGTTGATTCAATTAGCGAAGCTGCAAAAACAACAGGTGCAATAGTTACAGCAGAAGAGCATCAAATTGCAGGTGGGTTAGGAAGTGCGATTGCGGAAAGCGTCATTAAACAAAATCCCGTTCCAATTGAAATGATAGGAATTAAAGATGTATTTGGTATGTCCGGCACATCAGATGAATTGCTTACTTATTATGGTTTACGTGCTGATAATATTGTAGATAGTGTTAAAAAAGTTTTAAAAAGAAAAAAATAATGCGTTCAGAATATACAAATCCCGAAAAACAACAAAAAGATCAAAAAAGTGAAGTTTCACTCCGACCTCAAAAATTATCCGAATTTATTGGACAGAAGAAACTAAAGAATAATTTAAAGATTTATATTAAAGCGGCACAACAGAGAAAAGAACCAATTGATCACATTTTATTATTTGGGCCTCCTGGTTTAGGAAAGACCACTTTGGCAAATATAATTGCAAACGAATTAAATTCTAATATTAAATCTACATCCGGGCCTATTTTAGAAAGAGCCGGTGATTTAGCTGGCGTATTAACGAATTTAAATTTTAGAGATGTTCTGTTTATTGATGAAGTTCATAGAACAAATAGAATAGTGGAAGAATATTTATATTCTGCTATGGAAGATTTTAAAATTGATATTATGATAGATAAGGGACCAAGTGCGAGAAGCATTCAGCTTAATTTAGAAGGGTTTACTTTGGTTGGCGCTACAACTCGGGCTGGTTTGTTGACGTCTCCAATGAGAGATAGGTTTGGAATTACTTTACATGTTGAGTATTATAAGTCATCGGAATTAGCAGAAGTAATTCATCGATCTGCTAAAAGATTAAAAATAGAAATAACAAAAGATGGGGCGACTGAAATTGCGAAACGGTCTCGTGGTACGCCTAGAATTGCAAATCGTCTATTAAAAAGATGTCGTGATTATTCACAAATCCAATCCGATGGAATTATTACATTAGAAGTAGCAAAAGACGCATTATTAATGTTGGAAATAGATGAAATTGGTTTAGACAATATGGACAAAAGAATATTGCTAACATTGGTTAATAATTTTTATGGTGGGCCTGTTGGATTGCAAAACTTAGCAGTTGCCATTGGTGAAGAGGCGGAGACAATTGAAGAAGTATATGAGCCGTTTTTAATTCAAGAGGGCTTCATTCAAAGAACTTCGAGAGGTCGTATTGCTTTAGACAGAACATATAATCATTATAACCTTAACAAAGAAAACAAAAATAATAAACAAAGGAATTTATTTAATGACAAAATTCGAAATTTTTAATAACGAACAAAATTCATATCACTTGTCTGATTTTTATTATGATCTTCCAAAAAAATTCATAGCTAAATATCCATCCAAAAAACGTGGTGATTCAAAATTAATGGTTTTGAACAGAAAAGAGAAAACCATTGAACATCACAAATTTTCAGATATTGTGAAATATTTTGAACCAAATGATTGTTTAGTAATTAATAATACAAAAGTATTTCCCGCAAGATTATTTGCTAACAAAGATAAAACCGATGCGAAAGTAGAAATATTTTTATTGCGGGCTCTCGATGACCAAATTTGGGAAACTATAGTTAATCCGGCTAGAAAAGTGCGTATAGGAAACAAGTTGAATTTTACTGACAATATCCATTGTGATGTAATTGATAACACAGTGTCAAGCGGACGTGTGATAAGACACAATTGTTCAAAGGAAGAATTTATGGATTATATTATGGAATATGGAAAATCCCCAATTCCTCCTTATATCAAACGAAAAAGTGAACCACTAGATAAAATAAGATACCAAACTGTTTTTGCTGAAAATTTAGGAGCTGTAGCAGCACCAACAGCTGGTTTGCATTTTAACAAAAAAATATTAAAGAAAATTGAAAAAAACAAAACAAAGGTTACACCAATCACTCTTCATATTGGTTTTGGTACATTTAAACCCGTTGTTGTTGAAGATATTAGTCGTCATAACATGCATTCTGAATTTTATAATATAACTAAAGATACCGCCCAAACAGTCAACCAAACAATGGCATTGGGCGGGAAAGTAGTTGCTGTTGGGACCTCTGTAGTTAGGGCATTAGAATCTGCGTATATATCGGATATGCAAATCACTGAACAAAATTCTTGGACAGATAAATTCATTTACCCTCATTATGATTTCCAAATTGTTGATAAACTCATTACGAATTTTCATCAACCAAAATCGACTTTGTTGATGTTGGTTTCCGCCTTTGCCGATAGAAATTTTATTATGAAAGCATATAAAGAAGCTATAAAAAATAAGTATAGTTTTTATTCTTATGGCGATGCAATGTTAATTATTTAAAAAGCACATTTTTTAATAATGAAAAATATTTCTGTTATTATTCCAGCTGCCGGATATGGTAAAAGAATGGAAACAAAAATTCCAAAGCAGTTGATAGAAATAAATAATTTACCAATTATTTATTATACACTAATGAGATTTCATGATGATCAAAGAATAAAAGAGATAATTATTCCAGTTTCAGAAGAAATTAAAAAACAGATCACTGAAATTTGCAATAAAATTAATTCATTTGCGAAAATAAAAATTATTCTAGGTGGGGCAAAAAGGCAAGATTCGGTTGCAAATGGAATAAATGAAGTTGGTAATAATATTGATATTATTTTGATTCACGATGCCGTAAGACCTTTTTTTTCAAAAAATATTATTAATACCGGTTTGGAATTGTTAGAGAAATATGATGGCGCAATTGCAGCTGTTCCCACAATTAATACAATTAAAATAGTTAAAAATAATTTAATTAAAGAAACTCCCCCAAGGGAAACTTTGTATAGAATCAATACTCCTCAGATGTTTAACAAAGAATCTATTTTAAAGGCTTATGCTTACGCTAAAGAAAACAATTATTATGGAACAGATGACTCAATGTTAATGGAAAAAATTGGTGGAAAAATTGCAATCATTCCTGATTCTTATAATAATATTAAAATCACCAATAAAAACGATTTAATAATTGCAAAAGAGGTGCTCAATGGAAATTAAAACTGGAATAGGGCAGGATAGTCACAAGTTTAATTTTTCTTGTCAAGGGAAAAAATTGATATTAGGTGGATTTATTTTTCCAGGTAAATTGTCGTTACAGGGAAATAGTGATGCGGATGTAATTTTACATTCAATTACAAATGCAATTTCAGGAATTACAGGGGTAAATATTCTTGGTGAAATTGCCGACAAAATGTGTTTAGAAAAAGGAATTACTAACAGTAAATATTATTTACTGAAAGCAACAGAATTTTTAAGTGGTTTTAAGATTACTCATCTATCAATTAGTATTGAGTGTAAAAAACCAAATATTACTCCATTTATTTCAAAAATTAAAGAATCAATTTCAAATATTTTATCATTGAATAAAAATAATATCGGTATTACAGCAACATCTGGTGAAGGATTAACATCTTTTGGTAAAGGTGAAGGAATTCAGGTATTGTCGATTATTACGGCCGTTAAAGAATGATTTGAAAACATCAAAAGAAGATCAAGTAAATAAGAAATAATTTTACGGAAGTAGATAAGTGGAGTTATTAAAAAATATTATAGAAATATTGGGTCATGTAAATCCAACTAATCTAATTGTGATAATTTTTTTAGTATCGTTTATTGAAAATATTTTACCGCCAATTCCCGGTGATACAATGTTAGTATTCACTGCTTATCTTTTTGGTACATTTGCCTATTCATTGGTTTATTTGTTTATATTTTCGTTGCTTGGTAGTGTTGTTGGCTTTATGTTTGCTTTTGCTGTTGGACATCATTGGGGAAGAACGTTCTTTTTTGAAATAAATCATAAATGGATGCCAGTAAATTTTCTTCGTAGAATAGAAAAGAAATTCAATAAATATGGATTGTGGGTTATCTTTTGGAATCGATTATTTCTTGGCATGCGAACAACAATTGGGGTTTTTGCAGGGATTTCTAATATTAAATGGTGGATTACTTTTATCTTAATTTCTATATCTACGGCAATTTATAATTTTCTATTAATGGCGATGGGATATTGTATCGGTGGTAATTGGGAAAGAGTTCAAATGATACTTAGAGAATATAATATAATAGCCGGGATCATTTTCTTTGTTTTATTAGTAGTGTGGTTTTTTAGAAGAGAAAAGTTTATTGCAAATTATAAGGGGAAGAAGTAATGGAAATTGTTACGAGATTTGCGCCGAGTCCTACGGGATATTTACACGTTGGCGGATTAAGAACAGCTTTATATAATTATCTATTTGCCAAAAAAAATAATGGGAAATTTATTTTGCGAATTGAGGATACAGACAGAAATAGATTTAAAAAAGGTGCTGTAGAAAATTTATTGAATTCACTTGAAGTAATGGGAATTGAATACAATTATGGACCTGGAAAAGAAGATAAAAACGGTCCTTATTTTCAAAGCAAAAGAACTAATTTGTATAAAATAGAAGTGAATAAATTATTAAAAGATGGAAAGGCCTATAGATGTTTTTGTACACCTGGTAGATTGAAAAAATTAAATGAAAAACAGATGAAAAATGGTGAGGACACTAAATATGATGGAAAGTGTAGAAATATTTCTGCAGAAAAATCAGAAAAACGAGCAGAAATCAAACCATTTACTGTTCGATTAAAAGTACCTGAATCGGGAGGAATTAAATTTAAAGACAAGGTTCGAGGTAAAATTCAAATTGATTATTCGCAAGTAAATGATCAAATTTTAATAAAGTCAGACGGCTTCCCAACTTATCATCTTGCTAATGTTGTAGATGACCATTACATGAATATCTCTCATGTCATTAGAGGTGAAGAGTGGTTATCATCATTACCTAAACACCTATTACTTTATCATTATTTGAATTGGAAACCACCCAAATTTGCTCATTTGCCACTATTACTTAATAAAGACAGGTCTAAATTATCAAAACGTCAAGGTGATGTAGCTGTCGAAGATTATTTAAATAAGGGATATTTACCCGCCACATTATTAAATTTTTTAGCACTTTTAGGATGGAATCCAGGAAGTAATAAAGAAATATTTTCACTTGAAGAATTGGTAAATGAATTTTCACTTGAACGAATAAATAAATCTGGCTCGGTTTTTGATTTGAAAAAATTGGATTGGATGAATGGCCAATATATTAGAAAAATGAGTGATAAAAAATATTTTGTAGAAGCAAAAAAATGGATCGATATAAAAAATTTGAAAAAAAATAAGATTAATATTGCTCTAAAGTCATTGAAACCGAGATTAATAAAAATGATAGATATTCAAGAAAAATTAAAAGTATTCACACAAAAAGAATTTGAAATATCCGATGAAAAAGCAAAAAAAATAATTTTTATGGATTCAACTAATATTGTTCTAAAATCTTACATTCAAAAAGTGAAGACAACAAATGAATTGACGGGGAAAGTTTTTTATAGAATAATGAAAGAAATTCAAAAGGAAACAGGTGTGAAAGGGAAAAATTTGTGGATGCCTATTCGCATCGCTCTGACCGGTGAAATGCATGGACCGGAGCTTGATTGTATAATTGAATATTTTGGGAAAGAAGGAAATATTGATAGAATTAAGAAATATATTTAGGGAATAATAATGATTAAAGTTGCGGTTATTCAGACAAATCCTATTTTTGGAAGGATAGAAAAAAATTTAAATAATATTAAAAAACTTTTCCTGAATTCGGCTGATTTGGTTGTTTTACCTGAACTCTGTACAACAGGTTATCAATTTAAAAATATGGATGAAATTGAAAAATATTCTGAAGATTTCACCAACTCATTTTCTGTTGATTTTTTAACGTTTTTAGCTCAAGAAAATAATACAATTATTGTTGCCGGAATTGCAGAAAAGAGCAATGGGAAATACTATAATTCAGCAGTTGTGATTTCTCCAAATGGTTTATTAAAAACATATCGAAAAATTAATTTATTTTATCGTGAAAATATATATTTTTCGTCGGGTAAAAATGAACCTCTTGTAGTAGATTTGGGAGCGTATAAAATTGGAGTAATGATCTGCTTTGATTGGATATTTCCGGAAGTAGCTCGTTCACTTGCCAAAAATGGTGCAGATATTATTACACATCCGGCAAATTTGGTTTTACCTTTTTGTCAAGATGCGATGCTCACACGGTCGATCGAGAATCGTGTATTTACAGCCACTGCAAACAGAATTGGAAATGAAGCCCGAGATGGAATTGATGATTTAAAATTCACTGGCAAAAGTCAGATTACTTCACATAAAGGTGAACGTTTAACAAGTGCAAGTTTAGATAGTGAAGAAGTCATCATTGCAAATATTGATCCCCGAAAAGCTCGTGACAAAAATATTAATAAATTTAATAAATTACTTTAATAATAATTTTTTTAGGTGCTAAAATGGACAAAAATATTGTTTTAACTTCACAAGATGCACAACGAGTTGACAAAATTGCAATGGGAGAACTTGGATTAGCCGGCGAAAAATTAATGAAAAAAGCAGGTGGATTTGTTGCGGAAAATGCGTTTAAGATCATGCAGAAAAAAAGAATTTCTAAATGTCAAATTTTCTGTGGAAAGGGAAATAACGGTGGTGATGGTTTTGTTGCCGCCTATGAACTTTCTCAACTTGGTAAAAAAGTGGAAGTATTTTGTATCCCTAAAAAAGAAGAAATTAAAGGCGATGCGAAGTACCATTTTAATAGAATGATCGATGCCGGTATAACTCCACTTTTTATAAATGATTTATCGGAAATTGAAAAAAAATTAGATAACAATTCTCTTTGGATAGATGGAATTCTCGGAACTGGATTAAATAGCGATTTGAGAGGAACAATAAAAACATTAATTGAATTATTGGTAAAGCATCATAATAAACAACCGGTAGTAGCGATTGACATTCCTTCCGGAATTGACGGAACAAATGGAAAAAATAGAGGGGCAGCTTTACAAGCTGATGTTACAACAACGATGGGATTTTATAAATTGGGGAATTTTTTGCAAGATGGAAAAGCATATAACGGTGAAGTAAAAATGGTAGATTTGGGTTATCCTGATGAGTCATTTAAAAAAGTGAGAGATTCAATATTTCTTTGTAATGATGAAGTGATAAAAAAATTGATTCGCCCAATTTCAATTACAGCTCATAAATACCAAATTGGTCAGCTAATTGCAATGGGAGGATCAAGCACGATGGCAGGTGCGATAACATTAGCTTCACTATCTGCATTACGAAGTGGTGTCGGAATGTTACATGCAATAATTCCTTTAAAAGCAACATCAACTTTAAGATCACATTCGATAGAAACTATTATTCATCAAACTCAAAATAAAAACCATTTTATAACTGAAGATATAAAAATTATTGAGGAATTAGATAAAAAGACAAAAGCATATTTATTGGGACCTGGGATTGGCAGAAAAAAAGAAACCAATGCTTTTGTTCACACATTTTTAAAATTTAATAAAAAACCAACTGTTATTGATGCAGATGGATTATTTCATTTAAAACCAAGCGACTTTTCATCAATTAATTTTCCACTTGTTATTACTCCACACTGGGGAGAATTCTGTCGGTTATTTTCAATTAAAGCTAGAGAATTATCTGAAAACATTATTGAAATTATAAAAAACACTTCTGAAAAATATAAAATAGTTATTCACTTAAAAAGCTCAACTTCTGTAACCGCATTTCCAGATGGAAAAATTTATATTCATCCTACAGGTGTTCCCGGAATGGCAACAGCTGGATCCGGTGATGTGCTTACAGGAATTATTGGGAGTTTTCTTGCACAGGGATTTTCCACAGAAAGTGCAACTTTGATCGGAGCTCATATTCATGGTAGAGCTGGAGAAATTGCTTCGGAAAAATTTGGGAATAGGAGTATGATTGCTTCTGATTTGGTAGAGGGGTTAAGTAATGTTTTGCGTGAATATGAAAAATAATATAAATCAAATGAGTATTAAGATATGAGAAGAATAGACCGTAAAATATCAGACGAAGAGACATTTTCAATATTGACAAATGGAGAATATGGAATTCTTTCAACAGTTTCAAATGGAGGGAAACCTTATGGTATTCCGTTAAATTATTGTGTCATTGAAAACGATATATTTTTTCATTGTGCTACAAAAGGTAAAAAGCTCGAAAATTTTAATGCAAGTAATAACATTTCATTTTGTGTTGTTGGCAATACGGAAGTTATGCCAGAGAAATTTGAAACTAAATATGAAAGTGCGATTATATTTGGCAAGGTTTCTGAAGTTTTTGAGAAAACAAAACACGATGCCTTAGTTGGACTTCTGAAAAAATATTCGCCTACATACATAAAAAATGGATTGAAAAGCATTGATAAACTCAACGAAAAAACAAAAGTATTTAAAATCAAAATTGAATCAATGACAGGGAAGGCATGTAAAAAATGAAATTGAAAATAATTTTGATAAATAGATGAAATATTTTACAATTTTAATTAAGCAAAAACGGATAATTATTTTTAATGTCATCTTAATACCAATAGGATTGTATACAAAATTATACAATGGGTTTGCGTCATCTTGGGTGCACGATTCTTTGGGTGGGATTCTCTATGTTATCTTTTGGTCTCTGTTCTTTTCAATTATTTTTCAAAAAACAAAATCTTGGAAAATTGCTGCTATCGTTTTTATTATCACAGTACTTTTTGAAATTCTGCAATTGTGGCACCCAGTATTTTTAGAAATTATTAGAGATAATTTTATTGGAAAAGCAATGCTGGGAACTTCATTTTCTTGGCTTGATATTGTTCATTATTTTATTGGGTTGATTATATCTTTTTATCTTATTAGAATATTTAGAAAAATTGAATCTTAATACGAGCAGACCCTATTTGCTTATTTAAAAAATCCCAAATTATCCCTTGCAATCTATAGAATTGTTTTATATATTATAACCTATTGAAAAATGACGCGGAGTGGAGCAGTTGGTAGCTCGTTGGGCTCATAACCCAAAGGTCAGAGGTTCGAATCCTCTCTCCGCTACTAATGAAAGGTCTCCGTCGAGGCCTTTTTATTTTTTTTTAATCTTTTAAATTTTTTTAAGCAAAAATATAATTTTTCTATCTGTTCATCAGAATGTTCACTTGATAGAGCAAAACGAAAATAGCCATTTTTAGGTCCATTAAAATATTTTATAAATGACGGATAAATTTTATTTTCAATTAAAATATTTTTTAATAATTGATTTTTATTTTCATCTCTGAAACTTAGGCCGATAACAGGTGTTGGTGAAATATTCAAATTGAAACCGATCTCATTCAATCGTTTTTTGAAAGTTAATGATCGTTTCTGTAGATTTAATATAATCTGTGGATTATTTCTTATTATTTCTAATGATTTTATTGCTGCCTTACATAAGGGTAAGGGAAAAGCCGAACTTCCAATATACACATTACTACTTTTTATTTTTTTGATCAATTCCCTTTTTCCAACAACAAATCCACCGTAAACACCAAACGCCTTGCTTAATGTTCCAATTTGTATTAAATTCTTTTGCGACAAATTAAGATGTTCCCAAGTACCTTTGCCGGTTTTACCTAAAATTCCTACCGAGTGAGCATCGTCTGAAATAACCGTTCCATTGAATTGTTTGGCTAATTTTAAATATTTATCTAATGGTGGAATATTACCATTCATTGTCAATCCTACACCCTCTGTAATTATTAGTGGTCGTGTGTCAGATTTACAATAATTTTTCATTTTTACTTTAAGATCATTAGCGTCTAAACTTTTAAATTTCTTTATTGTTTTATTTGTTAATTTTACGGCATCTATAATACTTGTGTGAATATATTTATCAATAAATATAATATTATATTCAGTATAAATACTTTGTAAAAGTGCAATATTTGCAAGATAACCAGTGGGCAATAATGCAGCAGATTTGGTGTTAAAAAATTCCGATAATTTATTTTCCAATTCAACATGTAATGGGTGATTTCCTGTAGTAGAACGAGAACCACCACTATTTATACCAAAAATATTATTTGATCTATTTAATGCTTTAATAATTTCAGGATGCCAAGATAGGCGAAAATAATCATATCCACCCCAAAAGAGAAATTTTTTCTTATTCCATAAAGTATATGTTTTATCTATTTGTTGTAAAATTGGAACTTTCATTTTCTATCGTTATTAATATAGAAAATATAATATTGTTGCACAAATAAAAGGTATGGAAATGTTATCGTCAATGATCGGTATTACTCCCTCTCCAATAGTTGCAGCAGTAACAATCAGCAAAGCCAACCAAAAATTAATTTCAGGTAAAAATATAAAAAGAACCAATAACCCTACTACAATAAAAGCAAATGATCCTTCTATTGAATATTGTTTATACCATTTATGTTTGCCGAAATTTATTCCCACAATTGCTGAAACAGTATCACTAAAAGATAATATTATGCAAGAAGGTACAGCATATTCAAGTGGGAAAATATATAGAATAAGATAAAAAGCGATCAAAAGCCAAGAGGCCCCGGTTAATCGTTGGTTATTTATTTCAGCATTTCTCATGCTATGTGCCGATAGAAACACAAATATTCTTTGAAGCATATTTGAATAACGACGTGAAAAATCAATTGCTACAAATAAAATAGTAGATATGCCGAAAATCAGTAAAATGATATTAAATATATATTCACCAAAGTATTTGAAGATCATTAAAAAAGCAAAAGGAATTAATGCGGAAAAAATATGAGACAATTTTCTATTTATTTCATTTCTTTTCATTTTAGTATTTATTCTTCAATAAAATTTGATGAGAATTTACTTACAACAATATTGATCCGTCTTCTTGAGTGTAATTCTGTTCCCGGAGATATTGATTGTGAAAGTACTGTATTTTCTAATAGATCATTACGAACAGTTTCGGTAATTTTTCCTATTTCAAGTCCGGCTCTTTTAATTTTGTTAATAGCGTCTTTTTTACTCATATCAATCAAATCTGGTACTGTCCATACAGAAAGTCCCAAGCTGACTTTTAATTTTACTTTTGTTCCAGGAAAAACTTTTTTATTTGCAGGAACCGATTGCCAGAATACAACATTTCTTGGTTTACTTGAATATCTATAATAAATTGTATCAATTACCATTCTTTGGTTTTCTAATATAATTCGTGAACTACGCAATGTATGTCCAATAAGGTTTGCAAATGGAATTTTAGCTCCGGTAGTACTGAGATCTAAATAAACCCTTCGTTTCATTTTAACTTGTGATCCCGCATCTGGTCTTTGGCTCAAAACAGTAAAAGGTTCTTTACCATAAGCAGGTCTCATTTTTCCTCTCATAGGAATAAACCCCTCTCTTTTTAATAATGAAGCAGCTTTTTCCCAAGATAGGTCTCTAACATCTAATAATATTCTCTCTTCACCTCTGTTTTCTATAGCTGGCATTATAATAAAATTTATTATTAAAACGGAGATTATTGAGACAATAAAGAAAACACATAGAAAATAAAATGTTCTGAATAATGTTGTTTTAATTTTTTTAAAGTTCATATATCGCCCTTTTATATATATAATTTAGTGTTTTTTTAGTATTACTGCAAATGAACCTTCACAAAAATGTAAATGTGGTATAGTCTTAACAGCACCATTATCATCAATTAATTCGGAGGGAATTATTTTACCATCCGATTTTTGTATTTTAAAATTCTTATGATGCTCAAGAAAATTATTTATTATGTTCCAATTTTCGTCGTCACCAATAGTACAAGTACTATAAATAATAGCCCCATTGCTTTTAACATACTTAGAAACATTATGTAAAATTTTCATTTGTATATTGATTAATTTTGCAATGTCTTTTTCTTTTCTTCTCCAGCGAAGATCCGGCTTTTTTCTGATTACGCCCAATCCCGAACAGGGAGCGTCAATTAGAAAATGAGTAGCTTCAGGAAATTCAAAATTTTGCGCATCTGCAATTTTATAATTAATATTTGATAACGATAATCTTTTAGCATTACTGTTAGTTTTTTCCAATCTGTATTTATCTATATCATAAGCAAATATTGGAATATTTTTTGATAAATTTTCTCTGAGATAAAATAGTTTTCCGCCGGGAGCAGAACAGACATCTGCAACACTTTTCGGGTCATCTTGCAATAGTAATTTTACGGGGAAACTTGTGAAAACATCTTGAATTGTTATCAGCCCATTTGTGAAAAGCGAATGATTTAATATTGGCTGAAAAGAAGTCACTTCAATAAAGTTGTTATCATAAATATTTTCTTTTTTAAAAATATTCATATTTTTCATTTCTGAAATTATTTCTTCGCGTTTGTCAATGTTCACTATTCTTATCATTCGTAACGGTTCTTCATTAAATTTTTGTAGCAATGGATTTATATCATTTGGGAAATCTTTATGTAGTTTTTTCACCAACCATTTTGGGAAACTATATTTAATATTAATTGGAATATTTTCATTTTTTTTAAATTTATCCCAATTACCATTTTTACGAAATTTAATTATTTTTCGTAAAATAGCATTAATAAATGGGACTGCTCTTTTTTCTGACTGTTTTGACATTTCTACGATCGAATGAACGGTTGCATAATCTTTTGTGTTATTTAGAAAGAGCAATTCATAAGTACCGATAAAGAGTAAAATCCTTATATTAATTGATGGCGATCTTTTGTAAAATTTCTTTAAGATGAATTCCAATTGAAGATGCCAGCGTATAACACCAAAAATTATATTAGTGATAAATCGTTTTTCATTTTGTTTAAAATTTGTTTTTTCAAAAGTTAGAATATGGTCAATATATTTGTCAGTCGAGAACCAGGTTTTTAATATTTTGTAAATGAATAGTCGTTGATTATTCATCTTTTAACCGCTTAAATTTCGAGATGTCAAATCCATTCATAAAATCACCAACAGCCATTTTTCTCTTTCCAGCGGATTGCACTGTTGTTGGAAGAATTTTTCCATTTTCACACTCTATTCCAAATTGTTTTTTATCTATTTTTTTAATTATCCCGGGAATTGTGTTTGATTCTTTAACAAATTCTGCATCAATTATTTTCAATCTTGCTACACCTAAAAAGATAAATGCACCGGGTGAAGGTGTGAAAGCTCTGATTTGGTTTATTATTTGTTTTCCGGTTTTATGAAAATTTATTTTTCCCATTTCGGTTTTTATTTTTGGTGCTTTTGATACGAGTTTTTCATCTTGAATAATTGGTTTTAAATTGTCGATATTATCAATGGTTTCAATTATTGAATCGGCGGCTAAATATTTAAGTTTTTCGTACATTGTTCCTACATTGTCTTTCGGTAAAATAGGAATTTTATTTTGCAATAATATCGTTCCGGTATCTACTTTCTTGTCGATTTTAAAAGTAGTAACACCGGTTTCAATTTCGCCATTGTAAATCGCCCAATGAATTGGTGCAGGACCGCGATATTTCGGTAAAATGGAAGCATGAGCATTGATCGAGCCGTATTTCGGAATGCTGAAAACTTTTTTGGGAAGAATTCGAAAAGCAACAACAATATAAACATCTGCTTTTAAATTTATTAGCTCATTTTTGAATTGTTCTGACGATAACGAACTTGGCTGTAAAATGGGAATATTATTTTTTAAAGCATATTTTTTAATAGCAGAATATTTTATTTTTTGTCCTCTTCCGCTTGATTTATCTGTTGCGGTAACTACTGCAAGGATTTTGTGTTTAGAGTTATATAATTTATCTAATGTGGGAACTGCGAAATCCGGTGTTCCCATAAATACAATATTCATTTTTACCTTTTAATATTTACCTTCTTTAAGTATTGTTTCGATCATTTTCAGGTAATTTTTCGCAGAGCAATATTCGGGAATAGAATTAGATGATCCGCCACACCATCCGCCGTTTTGACTTGCTTTTTGCATAATATCGCGCGTAAGTTTTTCGACATCGTCTATTGTCCCGCGAGAAAGTATATCAACATCTATTCCACCGCATAAACATAGTTGATCGCCATATCTGTTGCTCAACTCTTTAATATCCATTGAGATTGGTTCGATAGGATGTAGAGAAGTTATTCCAAGATCAATTAATTCATCAAGCACACTATATAAAACACCGTCAGAGTGATAAATAAAAGGGATATTTCTTTTATTCGCTAATTCTCCGATTTTCTTTAAATATGGAAATAAGAGTTTCCTGAAAAAATCGGGGTTAACCATCAATCCGGATGAATACGCTATATCATCACTATACCATAAAACTTTTACAAAATCCATATCAGCCATGGTTTCAAACATACTTATAATTAGATTACCAATTTTATTAAATATGGCTTTGACCAATT
>LSCC01000032.1 GCA_001577215.1 Fidelibacterota bacterium TCS52 | reverse complement strand
ATGAAACATTTAAAAATAAATATAAGAATCAATAAAAAAGTTCGTGGTGGCGAAACAATAATTGGTAAATTTACAGATAAAGATTAAATTAAATGAGAAGAAAAATACAAATAAAAAGAACCGTTTGGCCAAGCATTTTTACATTATTAAATATGTTTCTTGGATTTATATCTATTTCATTTTCATTTAGACATGGTTTTGATAACTTTATTATTGCAGGATGGTTAATATTTTTCGCTGCAATTCTTGATGGATTAGATGGCAAAGTAGCGCGATTAGTTCACGGTTCATCTGACTTTGGTGTAGAAATGGATTCATTGGCAGACCTAATTTCATTTGTTATCGCTCCGGCAATTTTATCATACAATATGTTTTTCTATAAATTCGGTGGGTGGGGATTAATGCTTTCATTTACTTTTGTAATTTTTGGAACTATCAGATTAGCAAGATTTAATGTTATAGCACATAGAGAATCCATTGATTATTTTATTGGAATGCCTTCACCATTGGCCGCATTGTCAATTGTAAGTTTAATTATGTTCATAATCGTTCATAAAAATCTTCTAAATAATATTTATTTTCCAATTAATATTATTTTTCCGACTTATTATATAATTATCGGATATTTAATGATAAGTGATATAATATTCAAAAAAGTCAGTAAATTTTCTTTACGAAAAGGTTCTAAATACAAAAAAGATACAATTCTTGTTTTATTAATATTATTGATACTTATCGTATATAAAGAAAAAATAATGTTCCCATTAATTTTTTTATTGATCTTAATAAACATAATAACTTATTGGAGAAAGCAAACATCCTTTAAAAATGAAGAGATGGAAATCGATATAGATGAATAATCAACAAAATATCAAAATATTTGGAGTAATTTAGAATGAAAAAAAATGTTGGAAAAGTAATTGGCATTTTAATAATTGGTGCAATTATCGGGAGTATTATCAGTGAGATATTTGCATTGATCTTACCGGCAGGAGTAGTCAAAGAATTCTTTCTTGCAAGTATCCCAATTGGAATTGAAGACCCGCTTTCTATAAATCTACATTTTATTGAATTTTCATTTTCCTTAATGTTGAGAATCAATGTTGTTGGTTTGATCGGAATGGCATTTGGTTATTATTTATTAAAATTTAGTCGTTAGGAGGATATTATGAGTATGCCCGGATTTTGGGAAATAATGCTAATATTTTTAATAGTGATATTATTATTTGGAGCTAAAAAACTACCAGAATTAGCTAAAGGCATGGGAAAAGGTTTAAAAGAATTCAAAAAAGCCATTAATGATGTTAAAAATGATATTGAAGATGAAGATACCGATAAAAACAACAAGAAAATGAAAGAAAAAGAGAAACCAGAAAAAAAAGATAATGGAAATTAGTACTAAAATAGAAATTTTTCTCACCAGCTATAACAAAAATAAACATCTCAATATATTTACCACAGTTAATGAAAATTGGCTAAACAGACATTATAAGAATAAAAAAAAATAAAGATGGAATATTATCAAATAAATTGAAAATAGCAGTTTTATATAAATATTTATTCAAATTAATTATATTGTTATTAATATTTATAAATATCAACAATTCACAAAACATTTCAACTCCAAAAAGTATTTGGAAAACTTCAGTAGCAGTGAGAAATATTAATAACCATGCTATCAGTTTAAAATTATACAAGACTACATCCCGTCCTGATAATAATGAAACATTCATATCAGAAAACAATTTATTCAAATTACACTTTGACAATAGTGGAAATGATTCCATCACTCAAAATTACAACTTAAATGCTTCAATTCCTGATTATATAATTCGCGCCGGCCGATATTTGGAGGCATCCTATTTTTATTTAAAAGATACATTGGGATTTATAACTCCTCCAATGGACGACACAAATGATCCACAAATTGATATCTATTTTTCTAACCTTGGAAATGGGAATTATGGAGAAACAATTCCTGAAAGTGAAGTTACATCAACTCCAAGAACACACGATTACACCGCTTACATCAAAATTGACAATGATATGATCGGTGATCTTTATTATACAAATGGTATTTCTGCACTAAAAGTAACCTGTGCTCATGAATTATTTCATGTATTCCAAGTTGGTTATAATTTCTTTTACAGTGATGTTTGGTACTTGGAATCATCTGCAGTTTGGTTTGAAGAAAAAATGTATCCGGAAGTTGATGATTACATTCAATATACAGAAGATTATATAATAAATTGGGGTGGACAAATTGATAGATATAATAATCCCGATTTTTATCAACTCTGTACTTGGAATATTTATTTAGATGAAAAATATAAAGCAAATATAAATAATCCAATAATGGAAATTTGGGGAAACATTTTAGAAGGAAACGCTATGGATGCATTGACAACATTTTTAACTTCCAATGGATCCAATTGGGAAAATGCCCTCTCTGAATGGGGTGTTTCTCATCTTTACTGCAGTAAAGATTATTTTCCGGAACAATCAATTTTCCCCGATGCGGATATTATTCCTTCGATAAAATTTTCAAATTACACAGATAATTATTTTTATTATAATGATGACCAAACGATGAATATTCAAATTGCAAATGGACATTATTCAAATACATTTTACAAAATTACAGATATAAATATTCCACAAATAAATATTCATTTTGAATCAGATGATTCTTATAAAATATCCGCTGTCTTATTCGATGGAAACACAACAAATATTTATAACATCTCTTCAAATTCTACAAAGATACCAATTTCTTCATTATCAGCAGACCTTTTTCTATCTGTAGGAAGTCAAGATAGCGTGAAAGGCAGTTTAATTATTGAAAAATATTTTACAGAACTTTCATCAATTTATCCTAATCCTGTTTCATTAGATCAAAACATCACAATGGAATATTTCATACAAGATTCTTACAGTTCGGGAAAAATAAATTTTTTCAATATTCTAGGCCAAAAAACAAATACTGTTCATTTAAATGGAACAGATCTTACAGAAGGAAAACATAAAATTACTATTTCTCCCCAAAACATCAATAGATCAAACACACCAAGTGGTGTCTATTTCTTGCAATTAACATTGCCTGATAAAAAATTCATCAAAAAATTCACATTCATAAAATAGACAAAATATTTTACTGCCAATGAAATATTACACAATTAAAAACACACAGCAATTTAAATTTATTGAAAAAGGAAGTAAATTTATTGGAAATGTTTTTCATGTAAAAAGTATAGATAGAATTGAAAAAATATTATATGAAGTGAGGAAAAAAAATCACTCAGCAAATCATAATTGTTATGCTTATCGAATTGGAATAAATGATAATGAAAATTTTCGTTATAATGATGATGGCGAACCAAGTGGTTCCGCAGGTAAGCCAATTTACAATGAATTTATTAAAAATAACATTTCTGATATTTTACTAATTGTTACAAGATATTTTGGTGGTAAAAAATTAGGGATTGGTGGGTTAATAAAAGCTTATGGTTATTGTTCTGAACAAACGCTTTCATTTTGTAAAAAATATGCAGTGATTTTCGGACAAAAAATTCACTTTAAATGTTCATATACAGAACATCCATTGCTGCTTAAAGAATTTAATAAAATAAAAATAATTAAATTAGATCAGGATTTTAAAAAGAATATTTCAATAATAATTGAAGTTAATTTCGGAAATGAAAAAAAAATAATTGAAAATGTTAAAAATGCCACAAGCGGAAAGATTGTTGGAAAATGTGTTAAATGAAAAGTGAGTTTAATTAAAAACCTTTACCGCAGAGTCAGAGAGTAGCAAAGAAGAAAATAATTGTAAGAAATTTGAGGATAAGAACTAGCAATTTATGATTTTGGATTGTCGCTAATTAGCTAATTATTGTTTTAAATTGTACTGAGTTTTAACTCTGTGATTGAAATACACAAACGAAAAAAGCTTTAGTCCAATAAAAATTAAATAAATTAAAAAAAATAAACAAAACGAAATAATACTATCAATTCATTTAGATTCAGTATTAATTTGTGTATCCCACGTTCTATCTTTTTTCCTTATTAAATTAAAAAATATTTCTTAATTTAACTCTATGAAAAAAGAAACACTATTTTCAAAACGATCAGATAATCTTCCTCCATTAGCAAATAGAATGCGACCAAATTCTATAGAAAAATTTGTTGGACAAGAACACATTATTGGTAAAGATCAAATTATCAATCAAATGATAAAATCGGATAAATTATTTTCTATGATATTTTGGGGACCACCCGGAAGCGGAAAAACTACACTTGCTCGTATAATTACCAATTCAACAAGATCCGAATTTTTTGAAATAAGTGCAGTTACTGCCTCTGTAAAAGATGTGAGAAATATAATTCAATCAGGTGAAAAGAATTTATCTATCGGGAATAAAACAATTTTATTTATTGACGAAATTCATCGATTTAGTAAAAATCAACAAGATGCATTATTGCATGCAGTTGAAGATGGAACGCTTATCTTAATCGGTGCCACAACAGAAAATCCATCTTTTGAAATTATTTCTCCCTTGCTCTCTCGTTGTCGTGTAGTAAAAATAGATCCAATTTCTAAAAATAATTTAAAACAACTGCTAAATAAAACTTTTTCTGAAGATATAATTATCTCAAAATATACAATTGAAATTGAAAAAAAAGATATTGATTATTTAATCGATTCTGCCGGTGGCGATGCTCGAAAAATGTACAACACTTTTGAGATTGCATTTAACATTGCTTTTGAAAATAAACAGAAAAATAAAACAGTTACAATTAAAAGAAAAACATTAAACACAGCTCTTCAAAATAAAACACTGCTATATGATAAAGGCGGTGATTATCATTATGACACGATTTCAGCTTTCATAAAAAGTGTCAGAGGAAGTGATCCAGATGCCGCGATCTATTGGTTAGCTGTGATGTTGGAAGGTGGTGAAGATCCAATTTTCATAGCAAGAAGATTAATCATTTTATCTTCTGAAGATATTGGAAACGCAGATCCACAAGCATTAGTTATCGCTACAAATGGTTTCCAAGCTGTGAAGTCAATCGGTATGCCCGAAGCTGCTATCGTGCTTGCTCAAGTTACAACTTTTCTTTCCACTGCACCAAAAAGTAACGCATCTTATGTTGCAGTAAAAACAGCACAGCAATTTGTCAAAGAATCTGGCAGCCAATCAGTTCCATTACATTTAAGAAATGCTCCAACAAAGTTAATGAAAAAACAAAATTATGGAATTGATTATAAATATCCACACTCTTATCACGGTTTCACAGAACAAAATTACTTTCCTGAAATTAAACCAAAAAACCCATTATATTTACCAAAAGAAATCGGTTATGAAAAATATATTAAACAAAGATTGAGCAAATTGTGGAGTTCGAGATATGATTAATTGGAATATATTATGGAATCAAAATAGCATCAGAATTTATTCTGGAGTAAAAAGTAAACCCATAAATTACAAATCCGTTTCAACAGATTTGAAAAAAAGTTTTGAAAAATATAAAAATTAAAAAATGTTAGATCAATATGATACAGTTATAATCGGAGCCGGCCCATCAGGTTTAATGACAGCGATTGAAAGTTACCAACCAAATAGGAATATTTTAATTCTGGAAAAAAAATATAAACCGGGATTAAAATTAAGAATTTCCGGTAAAGGACGATGTAACATTACAAACGATGCAAATTTTCAGAAATTCATTTCTCATTTTGGAAAAAATGGAAGATTTTTAAAATATGCGTTTTCTGAATTTTTTAATACAGATCTGTTAGAATATTTTAACAATCTTGGAGTTCATTTTAAGTTAGAACGAGGTGGCAGATATTTTCCTATCAATGATGATGCTAACGAAATTGTTAATGCACTTTTGAATAAAATAGATTCACTTGGAATAAAAATTGAGACAAATTCTGAAGTAAAAGAAATTAAAAAAAATGAAAAATATTTCACTTTGAAAATTAATAATTCAGGTTTTAAAAATAATGATTCCAATAAACAATTTGCGATAAAAACAAAAAATGTTGTAATTGCAACTGGTGGAAAATCTTATCCAAGTACTGGTTCTGACGGAAACGGATACAAGTTAGCAAACCGCCTTGGTCATAAAATTACTAAGATCTTACCTGCGCTTGTTCCAATAGAAACAAAAGGCAAAATTGCTCAAAAATTACAAGAATTAACATTAAAAAATGTAAGTGTAGAAGTTCGTTGTGAAAACAAAAAAATAGATGAAGAGTTTGGTGAAATGATCTTTACGGATTTTGGTGTTTCAGGTCCAATAATACTTTCATTAAGTAAAACAATTGTTAAACTACTGACCAAAAATAAAAATGTAAATTTAATAATAGATCTAAAACCGGCTCTTGATCATCCAACTGTCGATATAAGATTATTACGAGAAATCGAACAAAATAGTAAAAAGATTTTCAAAAGTTTATTAAAGGCCTTATTACCAAGTTCATTAATTTCAGTATTCATTGAGCTGTTAAATATTCCACAAGATAAACAATTGAGTCAAATAAATTCAGAAGAACGGAAAAGATTGAGAATGTTGTTGAAAGAATTTACATTTGAGGTGAAAGATTTTAAAATGTTCAACAAGGCAATAATAACCTCAGGCGGGATAAGCACAAACGAAATCGATGAACAAACAATGGAATCAAAAATAGTTAAAAATCTATTTTTTGTTGGAGAAATAATTGATATAGATGCAGATACAGGTGGTTATAATTTACAAGCTGCTTTTTCAACAGGTTGGATTGCCGGACAATATTTAAAAAATAATTATTGATATTAAAAGAGATTTTTACTAATTTAAGTAAGTAAAAAAAGGAAAAATCATTATGCAAAGAAAATTAATTTTTGAACATTCAAAAAAAGGCAAAACAGGTGCAACCATACCAAAATGCGATGTTCCTCAGCAAAAAATCACTAATTTAATTCCAAAATATTTCTTAAGAGAAAATCTTAATAACTTACCTCAAATAAGTGAGCCTGAAGTAGTAAGACATTATACAAATTTATCAACATTAAATCATCATGTTGACAAAGATTTTTATCCACTCGGTTCTTGCACAATGAAATATAATCCCAAGATCAATGAGGCAATTGCAAGCAACAGTCAGTTCACAGAAATTCATCCTGCTCAATTATCTGAAACAACACAAGGTTCGTTGAAAATATTGTATAAAGTAGAAAAATATTTATGTGAAATTACAAATATGAATGCTTTTACACTTCATCCTGCGGCCGGATCACATGGTGAACTTACCGGTGTAATGATAATTCGTCAATATCATAAATTTAAAAATAACAAAAAGAAATATATATTGATTCCAGATTCAGCACATGGAACAAATCCAGCTTCAGTAATTATTGGCGGATATAAAACAATCAAAATAAATTCTACTGAAGAAGGACTTGTTGACATAGATGATCTAAAATCAAAATTAAATGACGAGGTTGCCGGGTTTATGTTAACTAATCCAAACACACTTGGAATTTTTGAAGAAAATGTCTTAGAAATAAGTAAATTGATTCATAGCGTTGACGGATTAATGTATATGGATGGTGCAAACTTAAATGCACTTTTAGGAATTGTAAAAATAAATAATATGGGTTTTGATATTACTCATTTAAATTTACATAAAACATTTTCAACTCCTCACGGAGGTGGTGGACCCGGTAGCGGACCAATTGGAGTAACCGAAAAATTAAAGAGATTTTTACCAACTCCGATCGTGATAAAAGAAAATAATAATTACAAACTTGAATATAATTTACCTGATTCAATTGGAAAAATTCACTCCTACTTTGGCAATTTCAATGTTGTTCTAAAAACTTATGTATATTTAAGAATGCTTGGTGAAGATGGGTTAAAAGATGTCTCTAAAAATTCTATTATCAACGCAAACTATTTACGAGCTTGCTTGAAAGATAAATTTCAAATTTCATCTCCTAAAATTCCAATGCATGAATGTGTATTTTCCGGAGACAAACAAAAAGAAAAAGGTGCAAAAACATTAGATATTGCAAAAAGATTGCTTGATTATGGAATGCATGCACCTACAATTTACTTTCCGTTAATTGTTTCTGAAGCATTAATGATTGAACCTACTGAAACAGAAAGTAAAGAGACACTTGATAGATTTGTAGAGATAATGTTGCAAATTGATAAAGAGATTGAAAATAATGTTGAACTTGTAAAAAATGCACCACAAAGTACACCAAATTCTCGACTTGACGAGGCAACTGCAAGCAGGGAATTAGATGTGAATTATTTTATGACTAATTCATAACTCCCTTCCACTTTGGATTAGAACAACCTTATTATCTTAATTTTTTATTTGTGTTAATCCACTTAACCTGCGTTATTCGTGTTCTATAATTTCTAATTTTATCTCAGCGGCTCTTTGCGTTTGTGATGAAAATGATTCTAATAATTACAATTGTGAAATCCAAACTCTCAAACCACGCACAATCATCTCAATCGCATAAGTTCCTATGATCAATGCTGTAATTCTACCTGCTGTTTCAACATAACTATCAATCAAATATGCTTTTTTTATCTTTACAATATCATGTACATATTTTAGTAAAATTATAATAATTACAGTAAATAATACTGCTATTAAAATCGACAAAATTGCTAGTTTATGTTCTAATCTATTCCCAATAATAATACTTGCACTTATTGTTCCGGGTCCAATCATTATCGGCATTGCAATGGCTCCAGTTACATGTTTTGATTCTCCACGAAGTCCATTTATTGCCGCTTGTCCTTTAAACACAAATTGTAATGCAATTATTAAAAGTATCACACCTCCGAATATTTGAAAAGAATAGAAATGGGCTTGAAGAATATTATCAAAAATATATTCACCAAGTATTGCAAAAATAATAAAGACAAAACAACTTATTATTCCTGCTCTAAAAATCGCTAGAGAGAATTGTCTTACTGTCTGCTTCTTTATAATATCTATCAAATAAATTATTAATAAAAATGGATTTAATACAATTAGTATTAAAAGCATTGATTTAATTATTTGTCCCATTATTTCCTCTCTAAATATGTATTGCTTCGCCGAAAATATTTTCGGCTGTTTCTTTAATTCCTTCACTTAAAGTCGGATGGGCAAAAATTGTTTTTGCCAATTTGTCAGCTGTAATCTCTGTGGATTTTGCTAAGCCAAGTCCACTTATTAACTCAGCCGCATCCGGTCCGATTATATGTGCACCGATGATTTTTTTTGTATCTGCATCAATAATTATTTTAACAAATCCTTCAGGTTCATCTATCGTTATCGATTTACCAATTGCCCTAAATGGTACTTTCCCAATTTTAATATTTTTATACTTTTTGTTTGCCATTTTTTCTGTTAAACCAACTGATGCAACTTGCGGATGTGAAAATGTGCAAGCAGGAATATTTTCATAATTCAATGGTTTTGGATTTTTACCTGCAATATATTCAATGGCAATTATTCCTTCAGCGCTTGCAGAATGAGCCAATAATGGAGCTCCTTTTACATCACCAATAGCAAAAATATTTTCAATATTCGTCTGATAATTCTCATTAACTTTTATCCATTTATTTTCAACATCTATTCCTATATTTTCCAAACCAATATTTTTTAAATTCGCCTCAACACCAACAGCCAACAGAATTTTATCTGTAATAATTTCATTATAATTTCCATCACTACTATAAGTTACTTTTCCTTTTCCATTTACTTTTTCTATCTTCTCAACTTTAGTATTTGTTAATAATTTAATTTTTCTTCTTTTCAAATTACGCTCTAATTCTATTGATATTTCTTTATCTTCTTGTGGTAAAATATTTGGAAGCATTTCAACTATAGTAACTTTTGTTTCAAACGAATTGAAAAAATGAGCAAATTCAACACCAATCGCTCCTCCCCCAATAATTACAATTGAATCGGGTTTTTCTTCATTAGATAATGCATTTTTACTTCCAATAATTATTTCATTATCAATTTTCATATTGGGAAATTCTTTGGTATGTGCTCCTGTGGCAATGACTATATTTTTTGCTGTCTTACGAATTGATTCTTCTTTGGAAGATATGGAAATTGTATTGTTATCTATTATTTTCCCAAATCCATTCAAAACATCAATTTCGTTCTTTTTGAATAAAAAATTCACACCTTTTGAAAGTCGATTTGCAACCTGTCTGGATCTTTTAATAACTTTTGAATAATCAAAATTATAGTTACTGACACCTATACCGAATTTTTTTGATTTCTTGATATTATTAAAAATTTCTGCACTTTTTAACAGAGCTTTTGTAGGAATACAACCCCAATTTAAACACACACCTCCAACTTCTGCTTGCTCAACAACAGCAGTTTTTAATCCCAATTGAGCGGATTTGATTGCAGCTACATATCCGCCGGGTCCACTTCCAATAATAATTACGTCGTAATCAAACATGTTTTTCCTCTTTTTTTTATTGTTTCTTTGTAATTTCTTTATGTTCTTACGATTAAATCTTCATAATTTCAAAATACTTTTCCGGATTTTTGCTTAACTTATTTGCATAAATTCTACCAGCGACCCCACCAAATCCGATTCCAATAATTCCAAAAATAAAATGAATTAATTCAATTGGAATATTAAAAATAGTTAATTGTAAAATAAATGAAATAAACATACCAATGAAAAATCCAATCAACGGAAATCCATATTGTAATAAACTGATCTTCAACATCAAATTTTCTCTTTTTATTATTTTTACTTCATCACCAATTTTGCATCCGATAGAATTATTTGCTTTTATAAAATTAGCTTCCTGATCCATTTTTGGCCTACAGATAATTCTTGATTGACAATGTTTACATGCTGATTTATCGACAGAATCCACCTTGATTAAAACAATATTATTGTTTAAAAATTTAGTAACTATTCCTGACTCATTATTAATAGTGTTTGTACTTTCCATAAATAATTTTCTTTTTAAAATTTCTCACCAAGACCACAAAGAAATCAAGTGTACCTTATATTCTTTGAAAATAATTTAATTTTTGATATTTCCATTAATGCTAAAACTATAATTTATCCTTTATGATTTTTTTGTGATTAAACTTCACCTGAATTTGTAAAACATTTGCCGGGACATTTTTCTGTAGGAATTTTTGTATCATCACCGAATTTTTTATAATCAATTCTTGCCAAATTATTTGACATTGTTAATTTACCTTCTTCTGCTTCTCTAACACATATTCCACATCCAATACAAGCTCTTGTACAAACTTGTCTTGCAAACAGAATTTTATCTTCGTTTTTACATCTTAATAAAACCTTATGACTAACCGGATGCATTTCCATAATTCCTTGAGGGCATGCTTCTACACATTTACCACAGCCAACACATTTATCTTCTATTACAACAGGTAATCCATTATTATTCATATACATCGCATCAAATTGACAAGCTTCAACACAATCGCCATATCCAATACAACCATATTCGCAAAATTTTTCTCCTTTATTTATTAATGTTGCTGCTGTACATGTCTTAATTCCTTCGTAAACTGCCTTTTTGGCTGTTTCTACAATTCCACCTTGACACATTACTCTTGCAACTTTTTCTTCAGAAGTCTCCGATTCAATACCTAAAATTTCGGCAATATCCTCAGCAACTTCTTGTCCACCAACAGGACATCCGTTATAATCTGCTTTTCCATTTACAACATTTTCAGCAAAAGGTCCACAACCGGGAAATCCACAAGCACCGCAATTAACTCCGGGAAGCACCTCATGTATTTGATGTATTTTCGGATCTTCTTCTACATGTAATTTTCTATTAGCAATCGCTAATCCCACTGAAAAGATCAATCCTAATCCACCCATGCTTCCTGCTGCTATTAATAATGAATTTAAGTCCATTTATTCCTCTATACTATTAAATTAATCCTGAAAAACCCATAAAAGCCAATCCTAAACAACCAGCAATTATCATCGTGATCCCCGCACCTTTAAAATGTTTCGGTACAGGTGCCAATTCTAATTCCTCTCTTATTCCGGCCATTATTACTAACGCTAATGTAAATCCCACTCCGGCTCCAGCACCAAAAATCACACTTTCAATAAAGCTATAATCTCTTAATACTGAAATCAATGCCAATCCCAAAATTGCACAATTTGTTGTTATAAGCGGAAGAAAAATTCCTAATGAATCATATAACGGTTTACTTACTTTTCGTATAAACATTTCAACCAATTGAACTAATGAAGCAATAACCAAAATGAATGAAACATATTCTAAAATTTGCATATCAAAAGGAACCAATAATAAATGATAGATCAACCAAGTTACAGCTGCACTTATAACCATCACAAATGTAACAGCGAGTCCCATACTTACTGCAGAATCCATTTTTTTTGATACACCAACAAAAGGACAAATCCCCAAAAATTGAATTAAGACAAAGTTATTTATTAAAGCAGCTGATATAAAAATAATTATTAAATTCATTTCTTCTCTCCCAATTCATTTAACCAATTTGATGCACCGATCATTAATCCCAAAGCCAAAAATGCTCCCGGCGGTAAAATCATAACTGCCCAAGGATGAAAACTACTCCACATTATTTCAATTCCAAAGATCGTTCCTGAACCAAGAATTTCTCTAACACCACCCAAAACAACAAGCACCAATGTAAAACCAATTCCAACTCCGACAGCATCTAAAAACGACCTTAAAATATTGTTCTTTGATGCGAAGGCCTCTTGTCTTCCCAATATCATACAATTAACAATTATCAATGGGATAAATGGCCCTAAATTACTGCTAATATCTGGATAATAAGCCGCTAAAAATCTATCGGCTATCGTAACAAATGTTGCAATAATTACAATAAAACTTGCTATTCTAACTTGTGGTGGGATAATTTTTCTTAAAATTGATACGATAATACTTGAACTTACAACTACAAAAGTTGCGGCTAATCCCATTGCCAAACCATTTTCAGCAGAAACAGTAACAGCAAGTGCTGGACATAATCCTAACAAGGAAATGAGTATCGGATTTTCTTTCCAAATTCCTTTTAAAAATTCTTGTAGAAGCGTATGTTTTTTATGTGGCATATATTCACCTTTAATATTTATCTACGGTTGATTTTATTGTTTTTCATTATACATCTTTTTTACTTTTTCAATATTTGTATTCAAGATATTCACTACGGCTTTTGATGAAATCGTTGCTCCGGTAATTGCTTGGATTTCATTATCTTTCGATGGTTTCTCATTTTTTACATATACAATTTCAGGTTCCAATTGCACATTTTTAAATTGTTCTGTAAACCAAAAAGGATTTTCATTTGACGGATCTTCAACGATTTTAGTTCCCAAACCCGGTGTCTCCTTTTGACTTAATATTTTTAAAGCAGTTATTTTAGAAAAGTCCGGAGTTACTCCAACGATCATTGCGATAATATCTTGATACCCACCACCTTCTACTTTAAATGCAATACCAACTTTTTTTTCATTTTGTTTAGCAATATATAAATTATGTTCACCTAATTGTAACTCCTCAATTGAATTATGTTCAGGCAATATTTCTAAAATTAATTTGTCTAATTTATTAGTTTTATATTCGTTAATTATTGGTTTTGTAAAACTATCCCAATAAGATAATACAGATCCGGAAATAATCGTAATAATAGTTAAAACTAAGATCATTTTCAGCGATTTGTTCATTTTTTTACCTCCCCAAATACTTTCGGTCGTGTATATCTATTTATCAGTGGGACTAATCCATTCATAAAAATTATTGAATACATTACACCCTCCGGTAATCCTCCCAAAAGCCGAATTGTAATTAAAACTATACCGGCTCCAATTCCAAATATCCAACTTCCTTTAGTAGTTATTGGAGAAGTTACCATATCAGTCGCCATGAAAAATGCTCCCAACATCAATCCACCTGCAAAAATATGGAAAAAAGGATTAGGATATTGTGCGGGATTGATCAACCAAAATAATCCGCCAAGTATAAAAACCGTTCCAATATAACTCAATGGAATTCTCCAATCAGCATACTTTTTAATTAGAATAAAAATTCCACCAATTAGAATAACTAATGCAGATGTTTCACCAATCGTTCCACCAATATTTCCTAAAATTAACGGCTTAATATTCGTCATAATATGTTCAAATTTAAATAATCCCAAAGGAGTCGCTCCGGTAATTGCATCTGCTCCAACATATTTTGGTAAAGTCCAAGTAGTCATTTTAACTGGGTAACTCGCTTGTAAAAAAGCTCTTCCCAATAATGCCGGATTAAAAATGTTATAACCCAAACCACCGAATATCATTTTTCCAACAAAGATCGCAACAACACTACCTAAAATTACACCCGGTATAGGAAAAGATGGTGGCAATGTCAATACCAACAATAATCCTGTCAACACAGAAGTTCCATCTGTCAATTTAAACTTCTTTCCACTAACTAAATTGAATATTAATTCAGTTAACACACAACTAACAATTCCGACAAAGATCATTAATAAGGCATACCAACCAAAAAATATAACGCCAAGAACTGTCGTTGGTAATAATGCAAGTAACACACCTCTCATTATTTTTTCTATGCTGTAATCACTTCTTAAATGAGGTGATGATTTTAATAACATAGGTATTCTATTAGGTTTTTTTAATTTTGCACGAGGATCTTTTTTCTTCGGTTTCACATTTGTGGTTTTTGATTTTTCTTCCATAATTTTTTCCGTTTATTAATATTTATTCTTTTACTTAATTGTATAGTTAATGGGATTTCAACTTACCAACTCTTATCCATTGAACCAATGGAATATTGGAAGGACAAGAGTAAAGACAAGAACCACACTCTATGCAACTTTGTATTTCGTATTTTCCTAACTCATCATATTTACTTAATTCTGATAGACGAGATAATTTCGTTGGGATCAAATTTATAGGACAAACTCTAACACAAGTTCCACAACGAATACATGGCGATACTTTCACATTAACAGATTTTTCAATTGAACAGACAATCCCACTTGTTGCTTTGATCATTGGAACGGATATCGAATGTTGCGAAACACCCATCATCGGTCCGCCCATATAAATATGATTAGTTTCATCTTTCAATCCACCGGAGAATTCCAATAATTCTTTAAATGTAGTTCCTATCCGAGCTAAAATATTTTTGGGTTCTTTTACTCCATCGCCAGTTACTGTAACTACTCGCTCTACCAATGCCTTTCCTTCTGTTACCGCCTCATATATTGAAAACACAGTTCCAACATTATTTACAACTACTCCAACATCCATTGGAAGTCCTCCAATCGGCACTTTTCTTTTTAAAATAGCATCTATCAACATTTTTTCAGCACCTTGAGGATATTTTAATTTTAATGGAATAACCTTGAAATCATAATTTAAATCCATAACTCTTTTCTGTATTTGAGAAATCGCATCCGGCTTATTATCTTCAATTCCAATATATCCATTTTTCACACCAAGAATTTTCATTGTAATTGCCATTCCTGTAAGTACTTTATCTGTGTATTCAAGCATCATTCTGTGATCTGCCGTAAGAAATGGTTCACATTCAACACCATTCAAAATAAATGAATCAATTGGTTTACCTTTTGGTGGAGACAATTTTACTTGAGTTGGAAAAGCAGCTCCGCCAAGCCCTACAATTCCTGCTTTTTTTATTATTTCAATTAATTCATTTTTTGTAGCATCTTTCCAATTTTTTGGTATATCGATCAATTCCCACTCGTCATCAACTGTCTTTTTTATGTGAATCATTTTTGCACGAACACCGGACGGATGATCAAATTCATCTATAGCTTTTACCTTTCCGGTTATTGGAGAATGGACTGTGCTAGAAATAAATCCATCAGTTTCAGCAATTATCTGTCCTGTTTTTACTTCATCTTTCTTTTTCACAATCGGTTTCGCTAGTTTACCAATATGCTGTTGTAGAGGTACGAATACTTCTTCAGGAACTTGCATTTCCTCAATTTTTTTTCTATTAGAAAAGTGCTTAAAACTCTTCGGATGAATTCCATTTTTAAAGGTTGATAATTTCAATATTATAACTCCCACTTTTTGAAATTTACTTGCGTAAATATAATTATTTTTCTCTACAAATAAAATAAAAAAGAGCGAAATATTACAATAAACTCCCAATCCTTACAATTTATCTATTTTAGTAATTTTTATTTTATTCTTATTCTCTTAAAATTTCGGAAGTTTTTTATTTAATCAAATTATTTATCTCATTATATCTAAAACAATCAATAGTATGGTCATTCACCATTCCGGTCGCTTGCATGTGAGCATAAATCACAGTTGGACCAATAAATTTAAATCCGCGTTTCTTTAAATCTTTACTTATTTTTTCTGAAAGTTCGGTTTTTGCAGGAATTTCATCTATTGTTTTAAACTTAT
>LSCC01000031.1 GCA_001577215.1 Fidelibacterota bacterium TCS52 | reverse complement strand
ATGCAGCTTTGGCAAGGGAATATTGACACAATTCCACCAGTTGTAAATATTACAGAGATTGAATCTGGTAATAACATTACACTTCAAATCTCTACTGATGAACAAATATTTCAAAAACAACCGTTTGTTGCTGTAAAAGATATTTATGAAAGATATTATTTAGCTGATTGTAATTCAATAGGACAATATTCTTGGGAAACAACAACTTCTCTGTATAAAGATAAAATAGCAAAAATCGGTATTGCCGTATGTGATACTTTAGGCAATCAGACACTTGAATATGTAGAATATTTACCTGACGATATTTACATTGATAATCTTGACGAAGAATGTATAGAAGTATCCGGTAATTGGTCAACAAATACAAATTGTTCTTGGGGAATAGATTCAAAAATTGCAGAAATCAATCCAAATGAATCTGCCGTTGTAAAATATTTTCCAAATATTACTCAGACGGGATTATATAATATTTTATTTCAAATTCCCGATGTAAATAATTTATCCGAAGAAATCACTTTTAAAATATTCGATAATAGTGTTTGTATCGATACAATATTTTTTACATCTCAAATTCCTTCGAAAGAATGGATTTATATTTCTACAAATAATTTTACAAAAAATGGAAATAATTATATTGAAGTGAAATTTGATGGAGCCGAAACAGGAATAAAAAAGGGAGTTTCAGATGTAATAAAACTTTCTTCTTTAATCAGAGATCGTAGTTTAGAAATTGAAGATTCTCCCCAAAAATTAGGAAGAGTCAGTGAAAACGATTCATTACATTTTAATATTGAATTTTCAAATAGAGGAATTAATGAACTAACAATTCAAAATATTGAATCTAAAATAGGATTAATCACTTCATCAGTAAATTTACCGATTATAATACCGCCAATGAGTAATATCAATATTCCGTTTACTTTTTATTCAGACAAAATAGGAACTATTAATGATAATTTACTTATTGTAAGTGATGATCCAATAACACCTAGTTATTTGATTTCTGTAGAAGCAAATGTAACATCTTATTTTGTTATTATTGATAATGAAGATTCTCTCAATTATTCTGAAAATGGAAACTGGTATTATAGTGTGGCAAGAGCAAATGGTCCGACAAGCAGATATGCATGGTTAAATCGAAATTCATCGGCTAGTTTTTTCACAAAATTAAAATTAAGTGGTGTTTATGAAATATCCGAGATCGTTCCCACAACGGTAAATGCCTCCAACAATGTACTTTATGAAATTTGGATTGGTGGTAAAATTGTAGATTCCATTCATGTTGATCAAAATAATGGAAGTGGAGGTTGGGTTTCACTTTGGGAAAAATCTATATCTGCTGACACTGAGGTGGAAATAAAAGTCATCGATACCGGACTTAGCACGGTAAGTGGAGTTCTTAGAGCCGATGCAATTCTTTTTGAACTCATTCAAGAAACTTCAGATTTTGATGAAGGAAATGAGAATTATTTAATCTCTAATTTTAAATTGAGTCAAAATTATCCAAATCCATTCAATCCAACAACGACCATTAGATATCAATTACCAAAAGTTTCTGATGTTACAATTACAATTTACAATATACTTGGTAAAAAAATAAAGGAATGGAGTGTTGACGGACAAAATACCGGAACATATTCAATTATCTGGAACGGCTTGGATAAAAATAATAAAATTGTAAGCTCTGGAACATATATTTACAAAATTACTGCAGGTAAATTTACAGATAGTAAAAAGTTAGTTTTTCTTAAATAAAATGAAAAATTATTTATCAAAAAATTCTTTTTGAATTACTTTTTGTGCAATTCTACTACTCGGCCCATCGCCTCTTGCAACATTAACAGATACTTTTCCAGCTAATGCCTGAAACAATTCTGCAACATCACTATGTGAAAACCCAGGACAAAGTATAATTGCATCTATTTTCTCTTTTTCATAAAAATTTTTGGAAATCTTTACTGCTTCTTCTTGTGATCTTACAACAAATGTCCAAAGTTTATACTTTCCCGTATCAATAATGCTTTTATGTTTTTCATGATCCGCATCGGGAGCATGTGCTATAAATAATGATTTAAATGCCATTGATTTTCTCCTATTTATTTTTTAATTTTTAAATTATTGCTAAGCTACCAAGAGTCAATTCTATAACCGACCTAAGTAAATAAGCTCTTACATAACATACGCAACCTAATTTTTACAATTAACTTTTCTCTGTTCTCCTCAAAGCATTTCCTAAATTTCATTTCTACTGACCTCAATTATTTTAAATCCCTCATTGAAAGATCACAAATTTTTAAGTTCAAAACCCTATGAAGAAGTATCAATTATTATTTTATTATTAAATGTAACTGAATAATTTGGAGAACCATCTTCCTTTAAAAAAAATCAATGGAAATATTTCCGGATGGTGAAGATATAACTTCAGCTGATGCTTTACTTATAAATGTCCACTCCAAAATACAAGTTAATAACATTATTATTGAGAATAGTTTTATTTTATTCATTATTTTTATTTCTTTTTATATATTCACAAACTTCTTCCATTTTTTTCGTTACAAGTTTTGATGCATTTTTTATTGCATATTCGACACTAATTTTAGAATTACTTATAGAAAATATTTTTTTCAAGTTCATTTTACTCAATATTTTTTTTTCATTTTCTACAATACCTGCTATAGCTATCATAGGAATATTATTTTTTCTTAAAATTCCGGAAATTGTTTTTCCATTTATTGTCTGAACATCTAATTTTCCTTCACCGGTAATTATGTAATCAGCATCTTTTATTTTCTCATCAAACTTTACAATATCCAAAACAATCTCAATTCCACTTTGAATTTCCGCATCCAAAAAAGCCATCAATCCGGCACCAAGTCCACCTGAAGCACCGGATCCGGGAATATCTTTTACATTTATATTCAACTTGTTTTTTACGATATTATATAAATGTTTCATATTATTTTCTAAAATCGGTAGATCTTTTTTAGAAGCACCTTTTTGATAAGCATAAACATAGACAGCACCATTTTTTCCCAATAGAGGATTATTTACATCAGATGCAATTGTGAAATCACTATTTTTTATTGCAGAATGTAAATTTTCTGTTGAAATATCAAAACATTTTCCCATTAGATTACCGGTCATTGGTTCACTTATGATTCCCCCATTTTTATCAAAAAAATCAACTCCCAATGCCTGTGCCATCCCTGCTCCGCCATCCGTAGTTGCAGAACCGCCGATACTAATGATAAATTTCCTGTATCCATTTTCAAGAGCATCTTTTATTAATTGACCTGTTCCATAAGTTGTTGTATAAAGTGGGTTTTGTAACTTTTTTGGAATTAAATTTAATCCTGAAGCTGCCGCCATTTCTATCACTGCAATTTTTTTATCTTCAATTATTCCATATTGAGAATTGATGATTTTTTCTACCGGATTTTTTACACTACAATTAACAATTTTTCCATTTGCAGAAGAAATTATTGCATCTAAAGTTCCCTCTCCACCATCGGCTAACGGAATACTTGTAACTTTGGCATCCGGAAAAATTCTATTTATTCCGATTTCCATTGCAGAACAAACTTCACGAGAACTCAAACTTCCTTTAAATGAATCCGGCGCTAATATAAATTTTAATGATTTCATTCTATAGTTTGATTTTTGCTTGTTTATTTAATTTTTTCCAAGCTAACTTATGTAACAATTTTTGTCGATTTTTACTTTCTTTTTTTTTGATTTTATCTAACCAGCTACTCTCTGCATTTTTACTATCTAAAAAACACTGGTTGGATATTCTTTTTCTTTTATCCTTTGAATTTTCCAAATTTGAAATTGCCGAATTAATAAATCTTTCTTCTAAACTATCACGCTCTTTTGCAAATAATGAATAAAATGTCTTATGATCTCTTATTACATTTCTATGTAAAATTTCATGCTGCCAAAATAAACTTGTATTATCGTAAGCTCCTAATGGATTTTGTCCCATTTCCGGCAACTCGATATCTATCCAAATAGGTTTAAAAATTCCCGTACAAGGTGCAGCTGTTGCAGTTACAAAATTTACCGGATTTTTAGAATGGAGATAGGAAACAAATGAACCAACAGTTTGACTAATTCTAATTGGACCGTTACTAGCATGCATACAAACATTTGCTCCTGATATCTTTTCATCCGGTCGCCAATTATTTGATCCATTATCTCCATGATCACGAAGAATTGAAAAAACATCTTTTATTAATATATTCCGCTTTTTTGATCTTAATAATTCCATCGTTCTATTTCGTCGATTATGAGAATCACTAAATTTTGTAAATATATGATCTGAGAAACTATTAGCAAAATCAAAATCATTTTCACTTTTACACCATCCTTTTTTGATGGTATAATTTACAAGATCACTCGAGATCAAATCCCAATCATTGTGAATTGTTAAACAATTTGAAATTGAATAAACATCTTTAATTTTTTTTGCTATCCAATGTTTACCGGCTGTTTCAAGCACCCAGGAATCTTTAGGATCGGCAATTATAAAACTATTATGATAATGTAATTTATGATCAAATCCACAATCGCCGCTTTGTCCATATTCTTCTAACAAATCTGTAATTACTGAAATTGCTTCTATCGATGTTTTTGCTCTTTCTAAACCTAAACGAAGCAAATCCATACCAATTAATGATTTTGATTTTTCATATTTAACTTTGGTGAATACGGCTTCATTTCCAATAGCAACGCCATATTCGTTCACACCCATTTCTGCTCCCCAAATCCAAAATGGTTTTGAAATAACTATTGCATTCGTTTGTTTAACTTGAGGAATATTTATATAAGTACATTTTAAATTTTCATTTTTGGAATGATCTTTAGCGGGAATTTTAACTATTTTTTGAGCTTCATTTGGTTCACGATCAGAATTTTTCGCAAAAATTGTCGTTCCATCGGATGACATTTCGGCGGGAATTATAATGGTATCACACATATTTACTCCATTAATTAAAATTCCACAATTAATATTATCTTAGAAAATTATTCTTCAACAATTTCTTCTTTATGATTATCGAAATAACTTGCTATTAAAAATATTACAACTCCGACAGTAACAGCAGAATCAGCAACATTAAAAATAGGCCAATAATATCCTTTGATACCAACCATGATCATATCGGTTACAGAACCATGAAGAAATCTATCAAATAAATTGCCAATTGCACCGGCAATAATTAAACTGAAAGCAATATAATTACTTATCAGTGGTTTTTCTTTTCTTATATGAGAAATTAAAAGCCATAAAACAATCAAAAACGCAATATAAGACAAATATTGGATCCCGGGAAATTTAAGTCCAAATGCTATTCCATCATTCTCAACATGAGTAATTAAAACATTATTACTTATTATTTGTATCCTTTCGCCAATTTCTACATTATTTCTAATCCCTGCTTTGGTCAATTGATCTGCTAAAAAAATAATTGCTATCAAAATAATATATATTAGTAATGTAATTACTTGCTTACGTTTTTTGATCATTTTCGGATCCTCAATTATATTTGTAAATTAAAAATATTTAATTGAAATCGATCAATTAAAATATTAAGTTATTTTACCTTGGATTTACATATTATACAATGACGTGTATGTGGAACTTCTTCTAATCGATCACTTGTAATGCGATAACCACATTCAATACAAAATCCGTACTTTGGATCATTTGCTACTCTTTCCAGCGCATCATTCAGATATGTCAAATATTTATTCTCTCTGGCAAACTGCTGGAATGCCTTTTCTCTCTCTTGCCCATCAGTTGCACTATCTGCCATATGAAATGCATAAGCAGAATCTAGTTGAGCACCACCACTTGGTGAACTATCCTTTAATGACTGCTTTTTAATTATCAACTGTTCTAAAACATCTTGTCTTTTTTGTTCGATAATTTTACGAAAATGTTTTTTTTCTTTTTTTGTAAATTTCTTTTTACTTCTTTTTTCAACCATTTTATTTCCTTTCTATTTTCTGAATTGAAATGTTTACAGATTCTCCTTCCAAATTGATCTCTTTCTCAATATCAATTGTATCTACTATCTTATCAATACTTTTTGTTAATGTTTCCGTCTTTAAATATTCTTTATTATTTTCTATTGCTTCATCAATTGTCTTGCTAGTTTTAATTCCTAACATAATCCTGTCTTCTACATTAAAATCCGCTTCTTTTCTTAATGTTTGAATATTTCTGATCAAGTCCCTGACAATTCCTTCTTCTTTTAAATCGTTGGTTAATTTTGTCTCTATAATTGCAAAATTATTATTATTTTCAATTGCCGAATAATTTTCTTTTTCATTAATATTTATTAATAATTCATTTGGAACTAATTTTATTTCATCAATTATTATACTTTCACCTAATCTGATTTTTTTTACCAAGTCATCGCTATTCAATTTTGCCAAACCTTTAGCAACTTTTTGAACATCTTTACCCAATCTTTTTCCTAATATTGAAAAATTTGGTTTAACTTCATAATTTAAAAATTCATCAACACTGTCAACTATTTCAAGTTCTTTGATATTCAATTCCTCAAGAATTTGGTCTTTTAGATCATTTGCATATTCTTTTTCATTATCATTGCTTAGTTTTACATATAATTTTGAAAGTGATTGTCTAATACGAATATTTTTCTTATTTCTTGCAGCTCTTCCTAATCCCACAACTTTAATTATTGTATCAATCTTAGCAGACAATTTTTCATCTATCATTTCTTTTTCAATTTGTGGAAATCTATTTAAATGAATACTTTCCGGAGCATTTTTATCTACTGACAAAACTAGATTTTGATATATTTCATCAGTAATAAATGGAATTATTGGAGCCATTGTCAAAATTATCATTTTTAAAGAAGTATATAAAGTATAATAAGCACAATACTTATCTGTATCATTTTCACTTTTCCAAAAACGACGGCGACTTCTTCTAACATACCAATTTGAAATATTATCAATTAATACTTCAAATTCACGCATTACCCTTCCAATTTTATAATTATTAAAATTATTTTTTGCATTTTCAACAAATTTAAAAGTTTTTGATAAAACCCATTTATCAAGTTCTGTAAAATCGTCGTAAGACACCTTATTTTTCGATGGATCATAAGAATCTATTTCTGCATAAGTAATATAAAATGAATATACATTCCATAAGGTCAATAATTTTTTTCTGGCTTCTTTTGCTGTTTTATAGCCGAAATTTAAATTATTTTCCGGGTTATGAGCAGAATATACCCATCTCATTACATCTACTCCCATTTTATCTGCAGCGTCATTGAACCAAATAGCATTTCCGGCACTTTTATGCATATCATCGTCTTTTTCATCCTTAACTAATGCATGACCAAGAACAGTTTTGAAAGGAGCTTTATTTTCTAAAACAGTACTCATTGCCAATAATACATAAAACCAATTACGAAATTGACCAGGTAAACTTTCAGTTATAAAGTCAACAGGAAACCATTTTTCCCAATATTTATGATCTGATAAGTAACCCATTGTACTAAATGGAACTATTCCAGCATCCAACCAAGGATTTCCAACATCTAGAATCCTTTTCATTTTTGATCCACATTTTGGACATTTTATCTTTAAGTTATCAATATATGGTTTATGCGGTGATCTACCTTCAAATTGATCCCAACCTTCAATCGTCTTTTCCTTCAATTCTTCTTTTCCACCGATCACTTCAAAGTTTTTACATTTTTCACATTCCCAAATCGGTAAACTCAATCCCCAAAATCTCTTTTTGGAAATCATCCAATCACTCATATTATTGAGCCAATCAATTTCCCTATCATATCCCCAAGATGGAATCCAATTTATTTCACCAACAACTTTTTTAATCTCTTCTCTTAATTGATCCATTGAAATAAACCATTCATCGACTAAACGAAAAACCAACTCAGTTCCATGACGCCAACAAGTTGGATAACGATGAGTAATTTGATCTCTCTTGTATAGAATACCTTTTTCTTTTAATGATGCAAATATTTCAGGTGCAATTTTTTGAGCATTTTTTCCGGAAAAATTACCAAATCCATCAATATAATTACCAAATTCATCTATAGGAGCAATTATGGAAATATCATTCTCTTTTGATAATGCGAAATCTTCTTTTCCACATCCCGGAGCAATATGAACTATTCCCGTTCCATCATCTTCACTCACCTCATCCCATTGAATAACCTTATGATTAACTCCTTTTTGAGCTGATAATTCATCAAATGGACCTGTATATTCTAAACCGAGAAGTTTTTCTCCCGAAAATTCTTCTACTATTTCATATTCTCCATTTAAAATATCAGTTAGATTTTTTGCTAAATAATAATATTCGTCTTTCTGCTTAACTTTTACATATTTCAAATCAATATTCACTGCTGATGCAGTATTTGCCGCTAATGTCCATGGAGTTGTTGTCCAAACCAATAGTGCTTCATTCGGCTTATCTTTTAAGTAAAATTTTGCAAATATTGTCGGATGGGTCAATTCTTTATATCCTTCAGTAGCGATCTCATGTTCTGACATTGCACTTCCACATTTAGGACACCAAGGCATAACATCATGCCCCTTATAAATTAATCCTCTATCGTGACACTTCTTTAAAAAATGCCAAATGGTATAATTATTTTCATCTGCCATCGTATAATATGAATTATCCCAATCCATCCAATAACCTAATCTTTTAGATTGTTCTGTCTGTACTTTGGAATATTTTTTTACACGATCTTTACATGCTTGAACAAATTTTTCAATTCCATATTTTTCAATATCTGTTTTTGATTTAAAACCAAGTTCTTTTTCAACTTCAACTTCTACCCATAGACCTTGACAATCAAATCCATTTTGATATCTTAATTTCTGACCTAACATAGAATGATAACGATTAAACACATCTTTCAATGTTCTTCCCCAAGCATGGTGAACTCCCATTGGGTTATTTGCGGTAATCGGACCATCAAGAAATGACCACCTTTCACCTTCATTATTTTGTTTTCTTAATTTATCAAAGATTTTTTTCTTTTCCCAAAAATCTAATTGTTTGTGTTCAAGTTTTATAAAATCAACTTTACTTGATACTTGTTTATACATTAAATTCTCCAATACTCTCTGTAATTTTACCTAAATAATATTTCATATTTTTCTTTTAATTTCTTATCCAATCCCTTTCCTGTACTTTGAATTGATCCATCTAAAACATTTCTGCATCCACAATCATCTTTCATTTCAATGATACTAAAAAACTCTTGAAGTATTTTTTCCGATAATTCTGTATTGTGTGTCAAATTACTTAACACTCTTTCAACCGTGACTATTTCACCTTCTTTCCAACAATCATAATCAGTTACCATTGCCAAAGTAGCATAATGCATCTGAGCTTCTCGTGCCAATCTTGCCTCAGTCATATTTGTCATCCCAATTACATCCATATCCATTTTTCTGTAAAATTTTGATTCAGCTAATGTGCTAAATTGTGGCCCTTCCATATTCACATAGGTTCCTTTCTTATGAATATTATCTGTAATATTATTGCCTGCTTTGTATAATTGTTCAGCTAGATTCTTACAAATGGGGTATGCAAACGGAATATGTCCAACTAATCCATCTTGAAAGAATGTATCTATTCTATGTTTTGTGCGATCGAAAAACTGATCAATAATAACGACATCCATAGGATGAATATCTTCTTTCAAACTACCGACAGAGGAAACTGAAATAACCGTATTAACACCTAAAGATTTTAATGCCCAAATATTTGCTCTATAATTTATTGTCGAAGGTAAAAAGTGATGTCCTTCTCCATGTCTTGGCAAAAAATATAACTCATGCTTATTATATTTACTCTTTGTAATTGGTTTTGAATGAGCACCAAATGGGGTATCAACTGACATATTTTCATTTTCTTCGCTTCCTGCCAGCTTATATAATCCGGTTCCTCCTATAATTCCAATTTTCATCTTATTTCTTTCTCCCGTTTTTCTTTTTCTACAAATATTATTACTCTATCTAATAATTTATTTTTTTATTATATTATCTAATTGTTTATCAATATCTTTTTCTTTTTCACTAAATTCATCTGTATCTCTTTTGATATAATTCCAATCGATAGTTAATTGACGCAATTTATTAAAAAATATTCTTGCCGATTTTTTTGTATCAAATTCTAAATCTGAGTATAAAATATTTCTTATTTTTTCAAAAACATATTTTTGTCTTTTAGGAGAACATTGAGCATCAACTTCATCAAATCCATTTTGTTGTAAATATACCTCATCAAAATAATCAGATTTTAAATAGAGTGTATAATCCTCAATTGATGTTCCTTCTTCACCTACAACCATCATCATTTGATGAACTTCATTACCTTTTCTCAAAATATCTTTTACATCTTCTACAATATCCCTAGAAATAATACCTGAATATTTGGACCAACTTTCTAATGGTGAAATTGCAGGAAAACGACGAGCATCTGATCTTTCTCTTGATAAACCATGAAATGCTCCTACTACCTTTAAAGTCGATTGAGTTACAGGTTCTTCAAAGTTTCCACCTGCCGGACTAACGGTTCCTCCAATTGTCATACTTCCATAATCTCCGTCATTTAATTCTACAAAACCTGCTCGTTCATAAAATTCTGCTATCCTAGATTCCAAATATGCCGGAAATGCTTCTTCACCAGGAATCTCTTCCAACCTTCCTGAAACTTCTCTCATAGCTTGTGCCCATCTTGAGGTAGAATCAGCCAAAACCAAAACATCTAATCCCATTTGACGATAATATTCTCCAATTGTTGTAGCTGTATAAACTGATGCTTCTCTAGCAGCAACCGGCATAGAACTTGTATTAGCAATAATTATTGTTCTTTCCATTAATGATTTACCGGTTTTAGGATCTTCCAGTTCCGGAAATTCTCTCAGAGTTTCAACAATTTCTCCTGCTCTTTCTCCACAAGCAGCAATAATTACAATATCAACATCGGCATATCTGCTTGTTAATTGCTGTAATACAGTTTTTCCAGCTCCAAACGGACCGGGAATACAATAAGTTCCACCTTTACAAACCGGAAAAAAAGTATCAATAATTCTAACTTTTGTAGTTAATGGCTCTTTTGGAACATATTTTTCATTATAAGCATTAATGGGAATTTTTACAGGCCATCTTAAATACATTTTTACATTGATCTTATTGTTATCAGAATCCTTTAACACAGCTATTATATCAGAAACTTTATACTTATTTTTTTCTTTGATTGATTCAACATAATACTTACCCTTAAGATCAAATGGAACCATGATTTTGTGGTCATAAATTCCTTCAGGAACTTTACCTAAAAAACTCCCTCTATATACAACATCTCCCTTTTTTACTATTGGAGTAAATTCCCATTTTTTATCAAAATCTATTGCATCTAAAACCATACCTCGAGGAAGGAAAAAACCATGTTTCTCAGCCAAAGCAGGTAATGGATTCTGCAATCCATCATAAATTTGTCCAAGGATCCCCGGACCCAATTCTACTGATAACATCTCTTGAGAAAATTCAACCTTATCTCCGACTTTCAACCCTTTTGTACTTTCAAAAACCTGCATAAAGGCAACATTACCTTTAATTTTGATTACCTCTGATTTTAGATTTTCTTTACCTTTAATTACATAACCAACCTCATTTTGAACAATTCTACCATCAAATTCAACATCAATCATATTTCCATTAATGCCTTTTATAATACCGATTACCTTTTCACTCATAATTACCTCAAGTTTACTTTATCTTCCTTTATCATCTCGATCTTTTTTAGACTCATTTTCATTAATTTTGATCAATTCTTTAAATTTTTCTTTTCCTTTTTCTTTATCAAACAAACTTAATCTTTCAAGAATTTGTATTCGTAAATAATATAGCAATAAAAATTGTAGATCAGAATAGTGTCCAAACTCCATCCCTTCTATAAAATCCCACCTCAATCGTAGAAAGAATTCTTCAATCTGTAACGGAGTTTTCTCTTTTAATATTGATGAAGAGAATATTTTAGATGTAAATTTATAATTTTCTGACTTTGCTTTTCTATAATTACTAATTTCTGTTCTTAACTTATTTTCAAATTCAAGCCACTTTTTCAAAAAAGATAATTTTTCATTCTTAATTTTGTACTTATCCAAGTTTAAATTAACAATTACATCGAAATCTTTTTTATTTAACCATTTTTCAGCTTCTTCCAAAAAATATTGTTTGGATATAAAGCTATTTTGTTTGAAAGATAATGACGGCAATTGAGATGCCAAATAATAATATTTATCCATATTTGTTCACTTAATTAAATTGTTGTTACTTTTCACTTAATATTTCATTTAGCTTTGGATTAAGATATAATTTTAATGTATCGAGAATACTCTCATCAGTAAAATCATAATGCATATCTTCACCTTTGATACCAATTCTAAAACCGTGAGATATCTTTTTATCCAATTTTATTTCAATAGAATTTTTCAAATTATTCTTAACTTGTTCAATAACAAGTTTTTGTAATTTGTCAATATCTATTCCATTTGCAACAACATTGAGATCTTTTTCTTCTGCCCAATTTTTAGCAATATCAACAATTATTTTTTTCATAAGATCCTCATCATAAGAATTAGTTATTTTCTTACTTAATGCATTATCAAATAACTTTTTTATTTCATCTCTTACCGAAATAATTGTATCACGTGCAGCTTGCTTAATGGAGTCATTAGCATTTGCTCTATATGAATCAATCTCTTTTTTAGCATTTTCTTTCAGGGTTTCTATCTTTTTGTTGGTAGATTTCAATTCATTTTTTGCTTTATCTTGTGCTTCTTGAAGAATTTTATCCGCTTCTTTTTTAGCAGAACCAACACCTTCATTTTTAATTTTATCGATCAACTTTTCTAATTTTACTTCCATATTATTCTCCAAAATTATTTATTTTACAGTTAATCATTTCTCAATTTTATTTTTTCCAATATTAGAATTACTTTGCTCATCTACTTCACATTTTCCAATTAATTTAGCACCCTCCTCAACAATCAATTTTCTCGAAATTAAATCTCCAGTAAGAACACTTTGAGCACCTAACTTAGCTTTTTGTTTTGCATTTATCCCTTGAGTGATCTCTCCATTTAAATAAACTTCTTTTGATTTAACATTACCCTCTACTTTTCCACCTGGAGAAATTCTTACTGTATCACCAGCAACGATATTTCCATTAACGATACCAGAAATCATTATACTTCCCTTAACTTTAATGGCACCTTGAATTACAGTATCTTCACCTATAATTGTATAAGTTGGTTTTTCTTTCATTTTTTTCTCCAATAATATTTTTTATTTATTAGTTTCTTCTCCATATTCAACTATAAATTTCCTTGGATTTTGAGTCTTGTTTTTTTCCCATATTTCAAAATGTAAATGCGGACCGGTACTATGTCCTGAATTGCCCAACAATGCAATTAATTGCCCTCTCTTTACAACTTGTCTCTCTTTAACAATATTTTTGCTATTATGCCCATAGACTGTTACATATTTATTATCATGAACAATAATTAATACATTACCTAAATCATTGGTCCAACCTGAAAAAACTACTAATCCACTAGCTGCAGCAACAATAGGGGTTCCAACTGCTCCGGAAATATCAATTCCATTATGAACATTTTCGCTAAAAAGAATATCTTCTTCAAATTCTTGAGTTATTATTCCATTAACCGGTGCTCTTGTAGGAATATTGTCTAAAGAAAATGGTGCATTTCTCACATTATTTATATAATTACTTTTGCTACTGCTTTCACTATTCAATAATGAATCTATATTTATATTTTCTGATTCAGATATTCCTATTAATTCGCGAACATATTTATTCATTGCTTTCATTTTCTCAAAATCTTCTAACATTGCAATATATGTTTCGTTTTTCTTTTCATACCTGATAATTTCTTTTTTTAAATCATGATATTTAACAAACCTTGGAATAAAAATAAAATAAGAAATCACTATTGCAACAATAATAATTGATAATAAACTCAATAAAAATATAAATGTTTTCCTGCCAAATTCAATTATTTTGTTGGTAGTTTTATCCGATGATATCAAATAAAATGTATATCTTTTATCTTTCATTTTATTTCCTTACTCTTCTCCAACATTTTCAAATAATTTTATTAGTCTATCTAAATCATCCCGCGAATAATAATAAATCTCAACTTTTCCTTCTTCATCTTTTTCTTTAATTTTTACTCTTGTCCCAAATTTAATCTTTAAATAATTCTCAATTTTAATTAATTGATAATTAACAGATTTCTTTTTTCTTTTATATGATTCATCCTTTTTTGGAGAATTAATTTTTTTTACTAATTCCTCAGTTGCCCTAACGCTAAGTGAGTCTTTAATTATTCTTTGCCATAAATTGAGCATTTTCTTTTTATTTTCTATAGATAACAATGCTCGAGCATGTCCTGAAGTAATCTTTTGTGAACTTAAACTATTTTGTATATCTGGAGGCAATTTTAATAATCGTAAACTATTAGTAATTGTTGAACGTTTTTTCCCGACTTTTTTAGCAATTATATCTTGTTTTACGTCATATTTATTAATTAAAAGAGAATATCCTAATGCTTCGTCAATTGGATTGAGATCTTCCCTCTGAATATTTTCCACCAATGCTATTTCCATTAAATCTTCATCAGAATCAATTTTAATTTCATATGCAGGTATAGTAGATAAATTTAACCTTTTTGATGCTCGATAACGCCTCTCACCGGCAATCAATTGATAATGATCATCCTTAAGACAGATAATAATTGGTTGTATAACTCCTTTTTCCTTAATAGAATCCATTAATTCGTGCATTTCTTCTTCATCAAAATCTTTTCTAGGTTGATAAGGATTAATTTTAATCTTTTCTATTTGAATATCTTTTATGTTAGATTTGGTTGATTCTTCATCAACATTAGGAATTAAAGCACTTAAACCTCTACCTAATTTTTTATTTGCCATTTTTCAAAAATTCCTTTGCTAATTTCATATAATTTTGTGATCCAGATGAATTAATATCATAGGTAATAATTGGTTTACCATAACTTGGAGCTTCACCTAATCTTACATTTCGATCTATAACTGTTTTATATACCTTATCACCAAAATATTGCACAACCTCTTCTTTTACTAGTTTACTTAAATTCAATCTTGAATCAAACATTGTTAAAACGACGCCTTCAATATCTAATTTTTTATTAATACTTTTTTGGATCAGCCTAATTGTATTCAGTAATTGTGTTAATCCTTCCAATGCAAAATATTCACATTGTATCGGTATTAATGCCGTATCAGCACAAGCAAAACTATTAATTGTCAACACATTCAGTGAAGGTGGACAATCAATAAAAATATAATCATATTTTTTTTCAATTGATTTTACAGCAGATTTTAACTTTGTTTCTCTTGCAATCATATTAACCAATTCTATCTCAGCTCCTACTAAACGAGGATGAGCCGGGACAACATCCAGATAATGTAATGATGTCTTTTTAATTGTCTTTTTAATATCAAGATCTTCTATAAGAACTTCATAGATTGTATCTTTTTTCTTATTTACTTCAATTCCCAGACCTGATGAGGCATTAGCTTGTGGATCAATATCTATGACCAAGACCTTATATTCCATAGCAGAAATGGATGCTGCTAAATTAATAGCAGTTGTAGTTTTGCCTACTCCACCTTTTTGATTTGCTATCACTATTTTTTTGGCCATAATCCCCCATTTATATAACCTATAATTTTATCTATTTTTTTTATCAATATCAATAATAAAATTATAATTATTTAATTTACTATATATTGATATTTTTTTTACAAATCATTATGAAAGTACTTTATTAAAAAATAAAGCTCCCATTTTTTATTCAGGAGCTTTTTTGTGGCCCGGGCCGGAATCGAACCAGCGACACAGGGATTTTCAGTCCCCTGCTCTACCGACTGAGCTACCAGGCCACATAATTAATTAATTTACAAAAATCATATATAAACAACAAGGATATTATTTATGTTTTACTCTTTTACTTTTGTAGCTCTTTTTCCTTTTAATTTCCTTATATAATATAATTTAGATCTTTTTACGCTTGCTGAAGAGTTCTTTTTTATACTTATGATCTTTGGAGAATGAACTGGAAATATTCTCTCAACACCAACACCATTGGATATTTTTCTAACCATAAATGTTGAATTAATCCCAGAACCTTTTCTACCAATACATATTCCACTAAATTCTTGCGGTCTTGTTTTTTCGCCTTCCGTAATTTTAATTGTAACTGTAAGCGAATCACCAGAACGAAAATCTGGCATATCTTCTCTTAACTGATCTTTGGTTGCATTATATATTCTATCCATTTGTTTTGTCTCCAATCTTATAATTTACTTTTTATTAATTTATATTTCAATACTTTTTATTTATTTTTTAGTTTTAAATACTTTTTCCATAAATCCGGTCTAAGTATTTTTGTTTTATTTTCTCTTTGGCTCTTACGCCAATTATCAATTTTTTTATGATTTCCACTTAATAATATTTTCGGTACCTTTTTACCTTCATATATTTCCGGCCTTGTATACCATGGACAATCTAATAATGGTTGTGAAAATGAATCATTTAATGCCGATTTTATATTATTAATAACCCCCGGAACTAATCTTACTATTGAATCAATCATTGCTAATGCCGGAATTTCACCACCGGTTAGCACAAAATCACCAATTGATATTTCCTCTATTTCAAAATTGTCTCTAACTCTCTGATCAATTCCCTTATAATGTCCACAAATGAAAATAATATGGTTTTCATCAGATAGCTTTTTTGCCTTTTTTTGATTAAAAATAACACCATCAGGAGTAGGAAAAATAATTTTTTCTGTATTGTTCTCAACACATCCACGAATACTATCAAATAATGGCTGGGGAGCCATAATCATTCCTTCCCCACCTCCAAAAGGATAATCATCTGTATTTTTATGTTTGTCTTTTGAATACTCTCTAATATCAATAACATCAAAAGAGACAATTTCCTTTTCAGCAGCAATTTTCAAAATACTACTCTCTAATATCGGTTTGATCATCCACGGGAATGTTGTCAGTATATCAATTTTCATCAATTAACCCAGGCAAAACATTTATAATTATTTTATTATCTGATTTATCAACTGACTTTATAAACTTATCAACCATTGGAACCATAAATTCTTTCTCATTCATTCCAATAATCGTCAATATTTTATAAGCAGGATATTTATCACAAAATTTAACATTTCCAAGAAATTTTCCATTATTATCAAAAACTTTAAAACCTATTAAATACCCATCTTTTTCAACTGTTATATCCTTAAAATTTGACAATTCTTTTTCAGGTAAAAAAACATTATTTTTTCTCAACATTTCTACCCTTTGTCTTGTGTCAATATTTTTTAATTTAACATTGAAAAATTTATTATGAATATTTATTGATTCGATTTCAAAAACCTCTTCAGGTGTTTCACCCTGTCCAATAAATAAATTTTTCAAAGAACTAAAATCGCTAAAAGTAATATATTCGCTTTTAACTAACAGGTTGCCCTTAAGACCAAATGGCTTAACAATACTACCTATGATCTTAAAGGGCATTGTTATATTTTATTTAAACTTCTTCTCTTGGATTATCATCAACAATATCCAATGAGCATCGTTTTTGACCTGATTTAGCCGATACAGCAGTTAATAAAGTACGAATCGCTTGTGCGGTTCTGCCTCTTTTACCAATCACTTTTCCTAAATCTGGTTGTTTCACTGATAGTTCATAAATAATATTATTTTCACCATCAACTTCATGAACACTTACCTCATCAGGATAATCAACTAATTGTTTTGCAATGTACTCAACAAATTCTTTCATAATTACCTCTCTCCTTTTGTAATTCATTTACTCTTTTCTGTTTCTGTTTCATCTTTTTTTAATTTATTGGTATCTTTTTTCTCTTTAATTTCTTCTTGCTTTTTTGATACTTTCTTATCTTCTTTTTTCTTTTCAGTAGTTTCATCCTTTTTATCAGCTGTCTTTTTATCTTCTGTCTCTTTTTTTTCTACCGATTCTTTCTTACTTTCTTCCTTTTTCTTTTCAGTAGTTTCATCCTTTTTATCAGCTGCTTTTTTATCTTCGGTCTCTTTTTGTTCGACTGTTTCTTCTTTACTTTCTTCTTTTTTATCTTTAGCAGATTTTTCTTCTGCTTTTACTTTCTTAACAGCTTCTCTCTGTTTTACTTTTTCTTTTTGTAATGTTTCCCATTTTTTGATCTCTATATTTTTTAATTCATCACTCAAATTTGAGTTTTCTAAATAATTCTTTAATAAAATTCCTTTATGGGATAACATACTTTTAACTGTATCTGATAATTGTACACCTTTGTTCAACCAATATTGTACACGTTCTTCAGAAATTATCACATTATCATCTTTTTTAATTGGATCATAAGTTCCAATTTTTTCAATATAACGACCATCGCGACGTTTTCTTGAATCCATTACTACTATTCTGTAATAGGGTCGATTTCGTCTTCCTGTTCTAGTAAGTCGCATAATAGTTGCCAAATTAATCCTCCTCTAAAATTGCTTTCTTAATGGAATTTGATCAAGTCCTTTTTTAGAAAATCCCATTTTGTTCATCTTCTTCATCATTTTTTTCATTTGCTTGAATTGATTTAGTAATCTGTTCACATCTACAACACCTAAACCACTTCCTCTTGCTATTCTCTTTTTTCTACTTGCATTAATAATATTTGGTATCTCTTTTTCTTGTATCGTCATAGAATTCATTATTGCTGCAATATTATCTACTCTTTTTTCATCTACTTGCACATTCTTAAATTTTGATGCTCCCGGGATCATTTCCATCAAAGACGAAAGTGGACCAAGTTTTCTGATCATTTTCAATTGCTTTTGAAAATCTAATAAATCAAATTCATTTTTCCTAATTTTTTTCTCTAATTTATCAGCTTCTTTATCATTAATTGTCTCCTGTGCTTTTTCTACAAATGAAACAATATCACCTTTGCCCAAAATCCTACCGGCAAACCTTTCCGGGTAAAATTTTTCTAAATCAGATATTTTTTCTCCAACAGAAACGAATTTTATCGGTTTTTTCGTAACTTCTCGTATAGATAATGCTGCTCCACCCCTTGCATCACCATCAAGTTTGGTGAGAACAATACCGGAAATTGGAAGCATAGAATTAAATTTATCTGCAGCATTTACAGCATCTTGGCCTATCATTCCATCAGCTACAAATAATATCTCATTAGAATCAACTTCTTTATTGATTTTTTGTAATTCTTTCATCATTTCTTCGTCAATATGTAATCTACCAGCCGTATCTAAAATAACAACATCGGTAGCATCTTTTCTCGCCAATTTTATCGCATTTTTACAAATTTTGACTGGATTTTTTCTGCTCTTACTATAAACAGGCATTGATATCTGTTTACCCAATTTTTCCAATTGATCAATTGCTGCCGGACGATACACATCTGCAGCTACCATCATAGGATTTTTACCTTGATCTCTCAAATGTTTTGCTAACTTTGATACAAATGTTGTCTTTCCGGAACCTTGTAAACCAACTACCATTATTACACTTGGAGGTAACCCATCCAATTTTAGTGGGACATTCTCTTTTCCTAACAAATTTATCAATTCACTATGGAATATCTTAATTATTTGTTGTCCGGGAGAAATGCTTTTTATTACTGTTACACCCAATGATTTCTCTCTTACTCGAGAAATAAACTCTTTTGCTACCGAAAAATTGACATCTGCTTCCAACAGAGTACGTCTCACTTCTCGCAAAGTGTCATCAATATTTTTCTCAGTTATTTTACCTTGACCACGCAGATCTTTAAATATGCCCTCAAGGTTTTCTTTTAATTGTTCTAACATCAGGCCTTTTCATATCATTTTTATAATAGCAAAGTAATATAATAAAATAATTTTGTTATACAAACGATTTTTTGAATATTTTGAAATTTAACAAAATGTAATAAAAAAATGTTTAATGTAATAAAAAAACGCCTGCTATCTCTAACAAGCGTTTTTATTGCAGGAAGTTAATGTGAAATTACTTTATCAAAACCAATTTTTTCGTATCTGAATAATCTCCAGCTTCAATTCTGTAAAAATATATTCCACTTGAATAATTACTTCCGTCAAATACTACAGAATATTCACCTGCAATTTTATGTTCGTTAACTAGTGTTTTAATCTTTTCACCACGCAAATTATAAACAGTGATGTTTACAAAATTATCATTCGGAATATCAAATTCTATAGTTGTTTTTGGATTAAATGGATTTGGATAGTTTTGATTTAATTGATAATTACTAACAACTTTTTCTTCATTAGAAATATTTGAAGAAGTGTTTGTAACTTCAAGATTACAAGTAATTGTTAAATTCTGCTCATCATTAGTTGAAATTGGAATATTTGCAGCATAATTACCAACTTCCAGA
>LSCC01000030.1 GCA_001577215.1 Fidelibacterota bacterium TCS52 | reverse complement strand
CATCACCTTCTATCATTTATTCTCAAAATGAATTTGAGACATCAAATATTATAAGAAAAGCACCATATTTAATTTATAATGGAAACAATACTGAAATGTTAGTATTATGGCAATTAAGCAAATTAGATACATGCTTGATCAAATGGGGCTTTGACACTCAATATTCATTGGGGGAGCAAAAAACTTATGAATATGGAAGTGATCATCAACATAAATATTTAATTACAGATTTAAAACCAGGTAAAAAATATTATTATAAAGTTAAGATTAATAATGATATTAATAAAGGAACGTTTTATACTGCACCAAGTAAAAATTCTGATCATCTTAAATTTTTCGTATATGGAGATACTCGTACATTCCCTTCTACACATAACAATATAGCCAAAAAAATAGTTTCTTTGTTCACAAATAACTCAGAAAATCAAACTTTTGTTTTATCAACGGGTGACTTTGTAAGTAATGGCGATATTGAAAGTTATTGGGATTATAACTTTTTTGATTCTTTATATTCATCTCTTAAAGAAATGCTTGCAAATATTCCTTTTCAATCCTGCATAGGAAATCACGAACGAACAGGTAAATTATACAGAAAATATTTCCCATATCCATATATTACTGAAAATTTTTATTGGTCTTTTGACTATGGACCTGCTCATTTTTCTATAGTAGATCAATATACAAGTTACGATTCCAGCTCAAAACAATTAACTTGGCTTGAAAAGGATCTTGCTTCTTCGAACAAAAAATGGAAATTTATTGTTTACCATGAACCGGGTTGGACTGCCGGTGGTCATAATAACAATAAAGATGTGCAAAATTATATTCAACCATTATGTAAAAAATATGGAGTTCAATTCGTTTTTTCAGGACATAACCATTATTATGCTCGTGCAAAAGTTGAAAACATAATACATATTACGACCGGTGGTGGTGGAGCTCCACTTTATGATCCGGATCTTACTTATTCTAATATAGTTGCAATATCCAAATCTAATCATTTTTGTAAAATAGAAATTAATAAAAATATACTTAATTACACCGTATTAGCTCCTGATGGAAAAATAATTGATCATTATACTGTAAATATAACAGAATAAGCAAAAATAATATTATAAATTCATACATTTTTTAATAAAAAAAATTAACCAAAAGAAACATAAAGGAAATTATTAATTATTAATTGAAATGCCACCGAGCTTCAGTTCATGATTTGATAGATTGAAAAAAATCAGAACTTCAAAATTTCAAGTTTCTAAAATATCCCTTAATTCTTTGTATTTTTATAAAATAATGATTATCTTTAATTTTGAAAATAAAATAAAAGGAGAATTAAATATGTCATTAATAATTGATGTTTACGGTCGTGAAATATTAGACTCAAGAGGAAATCCAACTGTGGAAGTTGAAGTATTATTAGAAAGTGGAGCCGTGGGAAGAGCTGCTGTCCCATCAGGAGCATCCACCGGTGAAAATGAAGCACTTGAATTAAGAGATGGCGGCGATCGTTTTATGGGAAAAGGTGTTACAAAAGCCGTAAAAAATGTAAACAATAAAATTGCAGAGAGATTAATAGGTGAAGATGCATTAGAACAAGCTTATATCGATAAAATAATGTGTGATTTAGATGGAACAGAAACAAAAAAGAATTTCGGAGCAAATGCAATTCTTGGAGTATCAATGGCTGTTGCTAGAGCTGCTGCGGATGAATTAGCAATTCCACTTTATCAATATTTGGGTGGAATAAATGCAAGAACTTTACCAACTCCAATGATGAATATTCTAAATGGTGGTTCACATGCTGACAACAATGTTGACCTACAAGAATTTATGATATTTCCAGTGGGAGCAAAATCATTTTCTGAAGCATTACAAATGGGTGTTGAGGTATTTCACACCTTGAAAAAGGTCTTAAAAGAAAAAGGATATAATACTGCAGTTGGTGATGAAGGTGGATTTGCACCGGACTTAAAATCTAACGAAGAGGCAATAGAATTAATTATTGAAGCCGGGAATAAAACAAAATACAAAATGGGAAAAGATCTATTTATTGTATTGGATCCCGCATCCAGTGAATTTTACGATAAGGATAAAAAAAAATACAATCTTGCCTCTGAAAATAGGATGCTCACTTCAGAAGAAATGGTTGATCTATATGAAAAATGGATTGAAAAATATCCAATTATATCCATAGAAGATGGGTTGGCTGAAGATGATTGGAGTGGCTGGAAAATACTAACTGAACGAATTGGAAATAAAATCCAACTCGTTGGTGATGATCTTTTAGTAACAAATCCAAAATATTTACAAAAAGCAATCGATGAAAAATCATGTAATTCTATTTTGATAAAACTTAATCAAATTGGAACTGTAACTGAAACTTTGGACACGATTGAATTAGCTAAAAATAATGGATTTAGTGCAGTGGTAAGTCATCGTTCCGGAGAAACTTCTGATACTTTTATTGCTGATCTTGTAGTTGCTACAGGTGTTGGACAGATCAAAACCGGTTCTGCTTCACGCTCTGATCGTATTGCAAAATATAATCAGCTTTTAAGAATAGAAGAAAATATTCATGAAGTTGTAAAATTTAGAGGATTAGAAGCCTTAAGTTCTAAATAATATTTTTTCTTTTAAAAATGTAAAAATATGTTCAATCAAAAAAACAACGAAATAAATCCAAAATTATCAATAAGAATAATTATCATTGCATTGATCGTTGCATTTGCCTCTATTTTTTTTGGCGATTCTGGATTATTGTCATATTTACAATTAAAAAGAGAAGTTAAAAATATTAAAAACAGACAAAATAAATACGAAAAATTGGAATTAAAACTATTAGAAGAAAAAAATAAATTACAAAATGATAGTAAATATTTGGAAAAAATCGCCCGCGAAAAATACAGAATGGCTAAAAAAGGCGAATCTGTTTATAGGATCATTAAAAAAAATTCCAAAGAAAAGAAAAAATAATTAATTTCAAAAAGACCAAAAAAGTCCTGATTTTTTTCAGGACTTTTTTTATTAGTGTAATTATAAAAGAAATTGTTTAAATTTATATTATATTTTATGAATGAAATAATGATTTATAAATTGGAACATTTTTTACAAACTATTTTAAAATATAAACTAACAATTTAGATTAATGCAAAACAATATTGCAAATAATTACATCAAATATTCAAAAATAATTTTTATTGTTTTTGTTTTTTTGCTATTTAACGAAACATTATTTGGTAAGATTGAACCATTAAAATTACTTCATGCAAAAACACTTAATCATATTTCTGAAAATGACCAATCCTATTTATATTTAAAAAATGATGTGCAATTTAAAAAGGGAAATATTAAAATTTTTTCCGATGAAGCATATCATTATAAAGACGAAAAATATCTAACCTTAAATGGAAATGTAACAATAATTGATTCGAATACTACTATTAAATGTGATTTTGTAAAATACTATACAGAAACAGACAAAATTGAATCGCCGAGTGAAATAAACATAAATTACAGAAATAAAGAATTAAATTCAGACAGAGTTTCTGCCGATCTAGAGAATGAGATCTATTATGCAAATGGAAATGTCGTGATTAAAGATTCGGTTCTCATTATAAAATCCGATTCTGCAATTTATTATAACAAAAAAGAGATAACAGATCTATATAATAATGCTTCAATTATTGATACGGTTGAACACAGTGAATTCTTTGGGGATTTCATAAAATATTATATGCAAAAAGATGAATTTATAAATTATCTTAATCCGGAATTTATTAAAAGAGATTCCGCAAACAAGGAAATATTGAGAATAAAAGCGAAAAAAATATCAGGAAATATTGAGAATAAATATTTTACAGCAATTAAAAATGTAAATATTTTAAAAGATTCATTGGAAGCAAAATGTGATTCTTTATTTTTTTCTGATTCATTGGAAATTGCATCGCTTAATGGCAATCCGGAAGTGACTCATGAGGAAAACATAGTTTCGGGAAAAAAAATTGATATTACTTTTCATAATTCTAAAACCGATGAAGTGATCGTCAAAGATAATGCAATAATGAGATCAAAGAAGCAGGGATTTCTCGTCAATAATAAAGATACATTAATTGAAAACACGAGTACATTAACAGGAAGAAAATTAATATTAAAATTTAAAAACAAAAATAATTTGGATTGGCTCAAGGTGGAAGGAATGGCATCGTCATATTATCATGTTTATGAAGATTCCGTCTATCAAGGTATAAATAAAACAAGTGGTGATACTGTAAAAATGTTTTTTGACGGCGACTCACTAACTGATATTTTTGTGATTAACGGAGCCGAAGGAAAATTTATTCCTCACAGATCAATTAAAGATATGGATACAAGTTTAGTTTACAATTCCGATATTATTTACTATGATCAAATTGACAAAAAAACAACTTTATATCAAAACGGTAGAATGATCTATGGAGAGATGTCCCTAGCAGCCGATACGATAAAAGTTGACTGGCGAAAAAATATCTTATACGCACTTCCACAAAAAACCGATTCCGGATTAATAAACATCCCCACGATGGAACAAAAAGGCGATGATCCTTTAAACGGTGAATATTTAGTATATAATATGGACACAAAAAGAGGTAAAATACTTCAAGGCAAAACGAATATTGAAGATGGGTATTATTACGGTAAACAAATTATGAAGCGAGAAGAGAAACCATTTTATATCAAAAATGGCAAATATACAACCTGCGATGCCAACAAACCACATTACTGGATCGAGAGCAAAAAGATGAAATTAGTGCCGAAAGATAAGATCTACGCCAAACCGCTAATTTTAAAAATTTATGGTGTTCCTATTTTTTATATTCCTGTTGGAATTTTTCCTGTTAACAGCGGAGGACGACAAAGTGGCTGGATAATTCCATCTTATGGGAAGAGCGATATTAGAGGAAATTTTTTGGAGCATGGTGGATATTATTGGGCGCCAAATGCTTATTTCGATTCACGATTGCTGGGAAGTTTTTATGATAAAGGAGGAATTGAATTCAATTTTCGTAATAGGTATAAATTAAGATATATTTTAGATGGAAATATAAATATTAAATATTGGAATAATTTTATCCCAAATACTAAATCTACAGGTTATAAAATTGATCTAAGACATCATCAAACTTTTGGAAAATATTCTCGTTTGAATATCAACGGTTCTTATACAAATGATAAAACGCATTACAAAGAAGAGATCCAACAAGAAGATCGCCTAAAACAAAATATAATTTCTAATGCAACTTTTTCAACTCGTTTGGGATCATTTGGAATAAATGCAAATGCATATCGAAAGGTAGATCTATTATCCGGAAATGTAGTGGAAAAATTTCCTCAAATTTCGATATCCAAAAGTACCGCCCCCCTATTCAAGAAGAAAAATATGTTAAAACAGAGTAAATGGTATCACAATATCCGTTATAACCTCTCCGGAAATGTAAATAATGTTTATACTTCCATACTACAGTCCGATTCCACATTTCAAAAAGAGACGAAAAACATGGCAGGATTCAGAAGCAATCTAAGTTTTACACATAAATTTTTTGGTTGGTTAAACATTTCGCCATCTGCAAATTACAGCGAAGATTGGATAATAAAATACGATAAACCCGTTATACAAAATGATTCTATTTTGGTGGATTCGTCAGGAAATATAATTACCGAAGAAGTGAATAATTTTAAAAGACGCGGAACTTATTCCGGTCGTCTCAGCGCAAACACAAAACTCTATGGAATATTTCCTGTTAAAATAAGTAAATTGGAAGCAATTCGTCATGTTCTTAGCGTAAATTTAGGTTTTGAATACAAACCTGATTTTTCTGAAAATGAAAATTATATTTATAATGGCATCGGCACTAATGGTGAAGAATTAGAATTTGACTATTTCAAAAATACGATGGCCACAAATACTCCGATAGGTAAAAATGAAAATTTAAATATGTCTTTCAATCATACATTTGAAATGAAAATCAAACAGAAAGATAATTCATATAAAAAAATACATTTTCTCACTTTATCACACAATTATGATTTTCTAAAGGATTCATTGAATTTCAGTAATATTTCCGCTCGCACCAATATTGCAAAACTACCCGGTGGAAGTTCACTCTCAATAAATGCCACATTTGATCCATACATTTTTAGAACAGATTCAACAGGTGTAAATGGAAAAAGAATAAATGAGCTTACAATACCAAGAATGACACGCTTATCCTTAAATACAGGATTTACTATCAGTGAAGGGAAAAGATCAAAAAATGACTCTACAAAATACTCTGATGATAGATTTTCAAAATGGTCAATTAGAGCTGGCTTAAGTTATACACATTCTGCAACAAATCCAAATATTACAAATGATATTTTTTCTACTAATTTATCATTAAGAGCAAATTTAAGTGAAAAATGGTCTGTAAATTATAATGCTCGTTTTGATGTCTTAAACCAAAAATTGATCTATCACAATGTTTCCTTAAAAAGAGATATGCACTGCTGGGAATTATCATTTGACTGGACACCATCGGGATACAATAACAGATATTTTTTAAAAATAAATGTGAAATCACCAAATTTGCGAGATCTGAAATATGAGAAGAAAAAACGATTTGGATATTAATTACAGACTTAATTAGCAACAAGTAAGGCTAATGATTAAAATATTAAAGATCGGAAAACTATATTATAAACTTTGGAATTTATTATGAATTGGTTAAATTATAAATCAATAGTGAGAAAATGGTTGTTGATTTGTTAGAAAAAAGAAAAAACAGAAAGCAAAATTAAAAGTCATTGTAAAAAGAACCTTACGGAAATATGGCTATCCACCTGACATGCAAAAATTAGCTACTGAAACAGTTCTAAAACAAGCTGAATTAATAGCAAGTGAATTAACGAATAAATAAAACCAATCACAAGCCGATATCTACTAATAAAAAAAATATCACTCAACATTCATACCAACTAATCTGTGAACACACAATAATCAGCAGAAAATTTAAAGTTAAAAAATAAAACATATTAAATACAATTAATTTTGTAAATAGTTATTTTAAAAATAATAATACAAGTATTGATCATTACCTAAAGTTTACTAAATTTACATTGTAACTTTAAAAAAATCATTTTATTTTATTAATAGAATTTTAAAAGGATCACGAATATGAAATATCGCAATTACGATCACCAAAAAGACAGAAAAGCAATGAACCGAATTTTCAAGGAAGTCGGTTGGATTGAAAATAATAATTATGATGGCGTTGATATTCTTGTAGAAGAAAGCGATTCAATCTTGGCAAAGATCCATAATAACCCCGAATGTATTGTCAGCAGTAATATCGGTGAAATGAAATATATGAATGAAAAACTGTCCGCATCTTTTATTACAAATGTTACAACAAGTTTAATTGCACGAAAAAGGAAACTCGCCAGAGAATTGACAGCTCAAAAAATCGCAATAGATGTTGAAAAAGGAGTTGCGGTAAGCTTACTTGGAATGTTCGATCAGGGATTTTATGAAATGTTGGGATTTGGAAGTGGAAGTTACAAAACATTAATAAAATTTTCTCCCTCTACATTGAAAATAAAAAAACACTTTAATGTGCCAACAAGATTAACGAAAAATGACTGGAAAACTATACACGAATCTCGTACTAACAGATTGAAGGTACATGGTGCTTGTGATCTTGATTATGTACTGACAAAATCGGAAACTGCTTGGTTCAATACGGGTTTTGGTTTGGGATATTATGATAAAGATGAAAACTTAACTCATCATATCTGGCTAACTGGTTTAGGAAAAGAATTCGGACCTTTCAGAATTATGTGGATGAGTTATCAAAATCATGATCAATTATTAGAATTGTTGGCTTTGCTCAAAAGTATGGGCGATCAAATTAAATTAGTGATAATGCTTGAACCTGCCAATATTCAATTAATGGATTTTTTGGACAAACCTTTTTTTCATAGGAATATTACAAAGTCATCAAAATTCACAAATGAAATAACTACAGGTGCATATTGGCAGATAAGAATTTGTGATCTGAAAAAATGTATCGATAAGACTCACCTGAATGGAAATTCGGTAACTTTTAATTTGGAATTATACGATCCAATAGAAAATTATCTTTCTGAAAATACAAACTGGAAAGGACTGTCGGGAAATTATATTATTACACTCGGTAAAAAATCCACTGTAAAAAAAGGACACAATAAAAATCTACAAACTATAAAATCAACCGTAAATGCATTTACTCGTTTATGGATGGGAATTCTACCTGCAAGTAGCTTGACAATGAATGAAGATTTTACAGCTTCTGAAGAATTAGTTGAAATTTTAGATGAATTGTTCAATATACCAAAACCGGATGTAAACTGGGAATTTTAACTTATATTAATTGGAGAAAATATGTTAAATATTATTTATATAATTATTGGATTAGTTGCCGGAACTTTGATCGGTTGGTTAATTGGGAAATTAGGAAGTGGAAAAACTTCAACTCAAAATCAGATGTTGAGTAAGAATAATGAAAATTTAAAAAATGAACTCAAAGAAGAAAGAAATTCAAAAGATGATTTGATTAGCAAAATTTCCACATTTCAAAATGAGAATAAAAATTTAGAGAAAAAATTATTAAATCAAGAACAAGAAATAGAAAAGTTACAGAAGAAATTCACTTTGGAATTTGAGAATTTGGCAAACAGAATATTCGAAGAAAAAAGTGAAAAATTTACAGAAAAAAACAAATCAAATTTGGACAATATTCTAAATCCATTGAAAGAAAATATTGAAAAATTCCAAAAGCGAATTGAGAATACAAATGAGAACTCAATTGATAGAAACAGGAAACTATTTGAACAAATAAAAAATTTACAGACAGAAAATAGTGAAATGAGAGAAGTAACATCAAATCTCACAAAGGCATTGAAAGGCGAACAAAAGACACAGGGAAATTGGGGTGAAATAATTTTGGAACGAATTCTTGAAAGTAGTGGACTGCGAGAGGGAAAAGAATATACTTCTCAAGCAAAAGGAATGGGATTAAAAAACGAAAATGGCGAAAGAATCGCTCCCGATGTTATAATAAACTTGCCTGATAAAAAACATCTTATAATTGATTCAAAAGTATCTTTAGTTTCATATACAAAATATGTAAATTCCGAAGATAAAGATAAAAAAAAGCAATATTTATCTGAACTCATGATCTCTATAAAAAATCATATTAAAGATTTAAACAGTAAACATTACAGTGTTGCAAAAGGAATCAATTCACCCGATTTTGTATTTTTATTTATGCCAATTGAAGGAAGTTTTGCACTGGCAATCCAATCAAATGATACACTTTTTAATTATGCATTTGACAAACAGATAGTAATTGTCAGCCCGACAACTTTGATGGCAATATTAAACACTATTGCATTTATTTGGCGTCAGGATAATCAAACAAAAAATGCCGCAGAAATTGCAAGACAAAGCGGAAATTTATATGACAAATTCGTTGGATTCCTTGAAGATTTAAATGACATAGGAAAACATTTAGATAATACAAAAAAATCATGGGAAAATGCAAAAAATAAACTTCAAACCGGTAAAGGCAACTTGATCGGAAGAGTTGGTAAGATAAAAAAATTAGGTGTCAAAACCGAAAAGAACATTCCTCAAGAATTTAAAGATAATGAATTAACCACCGAGAACACCGAAATACACCAAAGCTAATTATGAAACGCACCAAGCATCTTGATGCGATGAAATAACACGAATAAAAATAAGCAATTACCCCTATATTCAGATAGGGGGACGAAAAAATTACAATCCAATTACGGGCTTTAGCCCAAAAAAATAAACAACCAACAAGATCTTATTACCTTATTCATAAAAATATTAGGAAAACAAACAAAAACAATGTAATAAGGTTTAAAAATATATAAATTTATAATCCATTAAAGCTTATCAGCAATTTCATTTGCTACATCAAGTGAAGTGTTATTTCCACCCATATCATAAGTTTTTACTTTTCCTTCCGAGATCACTTCAGCTATAGCTTTTTCTAATCGTTTACCTAGTTCTAATTCACCAAGCCAATCAAGCATCATTTTTGTAGTGCGTATCATTGCCATTGGATTTACCTTATATTTGCCTTTATATTTTGGTGCTGAACCGTGTGTTGGTTCAAAAACAGCAAAATCATCGCCAATATTTCCACTGGCAGCAAATCCAAGTCCACCAACCAATTGAGCGGAAAGATCACTTAAAATATCACCAAACATATTTTCAGCAACAAGGATTTCATAATTTTCAGGATTTTTTACAAGCCACATACATTGTGCATCAATATTCGTTTCTTCTAATGAGATTCCCGGATATTTTTTGGCAATTTTGCGAGCTGTTCTAATCATTAATCCACCGGTTTCTCGCAATACATTTGGTTTATCAACTACAGTTACCTTTTTCTTTCCGAATTCTTTTGCAAATTCAAATGCATCCGTTACAATTCTTACACAACCTTTTTTCGTCATTATTCTTGTTGACATCGCAATGTTTTCTACGCCTGCATCCTTAAACTTTTTCATTTTCGGGTGATTCCTATCCAACACATCAAAAACATCTTGTGGTAATGGAAAAAATTCTATTCCACCATACATTCCTTCAGTATTCTCACGAAAAATAGTTATGTCAATATCCTCCTTATAATTTAATGGATTTCCCGGATATGATTTACAAGGTCGCATATTCGTATGCAGATCAAACATCTGACGCAGACGAACTATTGGACTAAAATATACAAATCCCTTTCCTTTCAATTTTGGATCCAGCGCTTCATCGGCTTCTTCTTTTGGCTTGGAAGTTATTGCACCAAACAATGCACAATCTGTTTTTTCCAACATCTCTACGGTTCGTTCCGGTAATGCTTCTCCTTCGCTTTTCCAAAATTTCCATCCGATGTCTCCATGAATATACTCAGCATCCAACTGCAATCTATCTAAAATTATCCTTGCTGCTTCCATAACATCATTTCCAACTCCATCACCGGGTAGCCACCCAATTCGATACTTTGCCATAAATTTTCTCCTTATTATTTTTTTCTGATTTTTAACTATGGATAATTTAATAAGTTATAATACAAATTACATTATTATTTTATAAAAATTTATACATAAAAAAATCCATCAGCAATAAACTGATGGATTTTTTATCTATTATAATAAGTAATTTTTGGCTTTTACATTCCCATTCCGCCTGGCATTCCACCCGGCATTCCGCCACCTGGCATTCCACCCGGCATTCCGCCACCAGCAGATTTATCATCTTCTTCTGGCTTATCACTTATTACTGCTTCTGTAGTCAATAACAATCCAGCAATTGAAGCTGCATTTTCAACTGCTGTCCTGGTTACCTTTGTAGGGTCAACAATTCCAAAATCGATCATCGAGCCATATTTTTCTTCACGAGCATCAAATCCATAATCATCCTTTCCTTCAAGAATATTTTGAATAATTATTGCAGGTTCCAAACCGGCATTTTCAACGATCTGACGAATCGGATATTCTAAAGCACGACGAATAATATCTACACCAATGCCTTCATCTTTCCATAATCCAAGATTATCTAAATCGTTACCAATTCTTAATAGAGCAACTCCACCACCGGGAACAATTCCTTCTTCTGCTGCAGCTCTTGTAGCGTGCAATGCATCTTCAACCAATGCTTTTTTCTCTTTCATTTCAATTTCTGTAGCAGCACCAATATTCAACACAGCTACTCCACCGGATAATTTAGCTAATCTTTCTTGTAATTTTTCTTTATCATAATCAGATGTAGTATTTTCAACTTGATTCTTTATTTCGTTAACTCTTGCTGTGATTGCTTTTGTAGTACCACCACCTTCAACTATAGTTGTGTTATCTTTATCAAGTGTTACTCTCTTTGCAGTTCCTAAAAATTCCAAAGTAGCATTTTCTAATTTATAACCTTGTTCTTCTGAAATAACTTTTCCCTTTGTAAGTACTGCAATATCTTCTAACATTGCTTTACGACGATCACCAAAACCAGGTGCTTTAATTGCAGCTATTTTTAAAGTTCCACGCAATTTGTTGACAACTAATGTAGCCAATGCTTCGCCTTCAATATCTTCTGCGATAATTAAAAGAGGTTTACCTTGTTGTGAAGCTTTTTCAAGAATAGGTAAAAGATCTTTCATTGCTGATATTTTTTTATCATAAATAAGAATATATGCATCTTCTAAAACTGCTTCCATTGATTCTGAATCCGTTACAAAATAAGGTGAAAGATATCCACGATCAAATTGCATACCTTCAACTAAATCTAAAGAAGTTAATGCGCTCTTAGCTTCTTCAACTGTAATTACTCCATCAGTCCCAACTTTTGCCATTGCATCAGCAATAATTTTTCCGATCGGCACTTCAATGATCTCTTCTTTTTTGTCAGTAATTCTCTGCATTCTTACTTTTTTATTATTTGCAGAAATTGTACCAACTTGAGCTATCTTCTTTTTGTCATCATTTACCTGCTGACTCATTTTTCCCAATTCTTCTACGATCTTTGCGGATGCAACATCTATGCCTCTTTTGATCTCCATTGGATTTGAGCCGGCAGTTACATTTTTCAACCCTTCTTTAATTATTGCTTGTGCCAATACAGTTGCAGTAGTTGTTCCATCACCTGCAATATCGGAAGTGTTGGATGCAACTTCCTTTATCATCTGTGCACCCATATTTTCAATTTTTTCTTCCAATTCAATTTCTTTAGCAACAGTAACACCGTCTTTCGTTATTGTAGGTGCACCAAAGCTTTTTTCAATTACAACATTTCTTCCTTTTGGACCAAGTGTACGTTTTACAGCATCAGCCAATTGGTCAACACCGTTTTTTAGCTTAGCTCTAGCATCTACATTATACTTAATAATCTTTGCCATATTTTTTCCTCCGTTTATTTAAATTTTAATTTATTTCACTTTTATCATAGCTAATTAATATAATAAAAAATATTCCATTTTCAAAATGATTATCTCAATTTTTTAAAAAAATTATTCATCAAGTTTTTTATTTCGCCTTCCATTACACCGGACAATATCTCAAAATTATGATTAAGTCGCCCATCTTCTCCGAGATGATACAACGAATCACAAGCACCTGCTTTGTTATCACTAATGCCATAAATTACTTTTTTGATACGAGAATTTATTATTGCTCCTGTACACATTACACACGGCTCCAAGGTTACATACAAAATACAATTATCGAGACGCCAGCTCTCAAGAGATTCGGAAGCGGCTGTAATTGCGATCATTTCCGCATGTGCAGTAGCGTCATTAAGTATTTCAATAAGATTATGTCCTTTCCCAATAATTTTATTCTCGTGGATTACAACTGCTCCAACGGGAATTTCATTTTTTTCATAAGCTTTTAATGCCTCAAGAAAAGCATATTTCATCCATTTTTTATGTGTCTTATTATTTATCATTTTTTATTCGTTTTTACTTTGCAAAAGTGAAGTGATAGCGTTACTAAAAGCATCACATCTTCCCTTTTTATCTATATCCATCTTAATCCGCTTTATTTGTATTTATCGTGTTCTGTCTAACATCAAAACCCTATCGTCTTTCTGATAATCTTTAATAAATTTCAACCCATCATAATTTTTAAAAATCTCTTCCAATTTGTTTCGCTGCCCACTGTCAATTTCTAATGCAGCCCAACCATTAGGTTTCAGCCAATTACTAAATTTTTCAGCAAAATATCTATAAAATGTCAATCCATCGTCATTGTCACTTAACGCCATCGGCGGTTCATAATATTTTACATTTTTGTCCAAGTTTCCAAATTCTTCCTTTGAAATATATGGTGGATTACTAACGATAACATCAAATTTTTGTCCAGGTGAATATTCAAAAATATCTTCATTAATTATAGAAATTCTATTGTCAAGATTATGAAAATTTATATTTTTTTTAAGAATTTTTATAGCTTCTGCAGAATACTCCAAAGCATCAATTTTCACATTGGACAAATGTTTTGCTAAGGCAATCGCAATTGCACCACTTCCCGAACCAATATCTAAAATTCTTAATTTTGCTTTCGAGTTTGCTTTACATTTTTTGATAACTTCTTCTACTAATATTTCTGTTTCAGGTCGTGGAACCAATACATTATTATCTATTGTAAAAGAAAAACCATAGAAATCAACCTTGCCTATTATTTGTTGAACCGGTTCATTATTTGCACATTTTAAAAGATATGATTTGAATTTTTTTAATTCACTTTCTGTCAATGGTTTATTAAAATGTAAATATAGATCCATTCGTGAGCATTTTAAAACATCAGTTAACATCCATTCGACTGATGTCTTTGCATTCTCAATATTCTTATTGTTTAAATAATCTGTCGACCAATTTAAAATATCAACTATGCACCAATTTTTTTTATTTTTCACGATATATTTTTAAGTTGATTATAAATTCTTTAATTTTTCTATATTATCGGCGATCTTTAATTGTTCAATAATTTCATATAGATCACCATCCATAATACTTTGAAGCTGATGAGTTGTAAAATTTATTCTATGATCAGTTACGCGACCTTGTGGAAAATTGTAGGTGCGAATTTTTGCACTTCTATCGCCTGTAGAAACCTGTGATTTACGATCTTTATCTCTTTCTGATTTTTGTTTATCTATCTTATCTTGTAAAACACGACTATATAAAATCATTAATGCCTTTGCCTTATTCTTGTGTTGCGAACTTTCGTCTTGACAAGAAACAACGATCCCTGTTGGATTATGAGTGATGCGAATTGCGGATTCTGTTTTATTCACATGTTGTCCGCCGGCTCCTGATGCTCTATAAGTATCAATCCGAATATCCTTGTCTTGAATATCAACTTCAACTTTATCCGCTTCTGGTAAAACAGCGACTGTGGCTGCGGAAGTGTGAATTCGCCCTTGTGTTTCTGTGGTTGGGACTCGCTGAACTCTATGAACACCGGATTCATATTTTAATTGGCCATAAGCACCTTCTCCCGCTATCATAAATGAAATTTCTTTAAACCCACCTAATCCAATTGGACTTGATGATAGTAATTTTATCTTCCAATTCTGTCTCTCGGCATATCTTGAATACATTCGAAAAAGATCTGCAGCAAAAATTGCCGCTTCGTCTCCACCTGTTCCACCTCTAATTTCAACTATTGTATTTTTATTATCATTTGGATCTTTTGGAATAAGTTCTATCTTTATCTCTTCTTCTAATTTCTCTCTCTGCACTAACAAATCATCTAATTCTTCTTTTACAATCTCTTTCAGTTCTTTATCATTTCCTTTCAGAATACTTTCATCATCTTCAATATTTTTAATTAATGATTTATATTTTTTATGCAATTTAACAATCGGTTCAAGATTTTTTTGTTCACGAGAAATTTCTGCAAATTTATTTTGATCTTGAATTATTTCCGGCTTACTTAATTCTTTAACCAAATCGTCATATTTATTTTTTAATTCTTTTAATTTTTTTAACATAATTCTCTTTTTTAAATTATCATAATTATATTTACATTTACATTGATACTTCCCAAGTATCTTTCATATTGCTTTTCCAATCACCGAATTCTTCTTTGCCACCTCTGATTTTCCAATCAGAATCTATTACAAGTCGTGAAGATATCCCTCCTCGTGGATTACATAACATTAATATTCGTAATCTTAGAGGATCGTATATTTCCATTAAATGATCGTAAAAAATATTAATCAACCTTTCATATGAAACAACAACATTTCTCATTTGATAAACATATTCTTTTAACGATCTGAGTTCAATTACTCTATTCTTTGGATAAAAAGTTAAATAAACATCTGCAAAATCCGGTTGTTGGTGTACTCCGAGAAAAGTAAATTCCGGTATTTTAATTTTTATTTCATATGCTTCTTTTGTTGGATTTGGTATTGATTGTAAAATATTTTTATCTATCGATTTATAAGTATTGTTTTTTGTTTTAGTCATTGTATTTCCTAATTTTTAATTTGAAATAAATTCTTGAATTCTTGCTAATGATTCATAACCACCTAATTCAATTGCTTCTTTTAGTGCAATTAATGCCATATCATTTTGTGAAAGTATTTTGTATTTTCTTTTTGAATTTCCAATAATAAAATCCAATCCTAAAGGTTGAGCAAGAGTAATAAATGCACTTTCAAGAAGCGTTCTTTGGGGAAGCATATTTGAAAAATTTGATAACCCAACCGAAATATGAACATTTTCAAAATATTTATCATTTTTTATTAATTCCATTGCTCGTAAAACTGATCTTGTTTTATTTTCAAAATCAACTCCAATTGGTGCGATTCCCGGATCTAAGATAATTTCTTCATTTGGAATATTATATTTTTTTGCTTTTTCAACTAATCGTTTGCCTGTTTCAAAAATTTCTACTTCGTCTTTATTTTGAGCTTTCGTTCCATTATTTTCCCTTTCACTTAAGATTAATATTGGAATAAATGGTGTGATTTTATACAATTCAAAAAAATCTAATCTCAATTCTGAAATTGAATTTAATATAGGTTTTTGATTATTAGCTCTTTCTAAACTATAACTTTTCAAACCAATTTCTTGCAATTCGTATGATGGTGTATCAAGTGAAAGTGGTAAATCTACTACTCTTTGTATTGACTTAATTACGGTTGAAAAAAAATCTGTGTTTCTCATTCCGATATTTATATCGAGATATTTTACATTATTTTTTATTTGGGAGATTGCTAATTTTTGTATTCCTTCAATATCATTTGCTTCAAATAATTTATTTGTAGAATCAATGGAATCATTTATACTTTCGCCAATGATTTTCAGATTTTTTATTTTATTATATTTTTCTTTCATTTCAATAATGTTCTACTATTTTTAAAATCACTACCAAGAAAACAAATTTATTATTTCTTAGTAACTTTACATAAATTCTTTTCGTATTATTTTTATGTGTCTTTGTGATTAATTATTTTCATACAATTTTTACAAAAAAATTATTCAATAGCTTTTGCAACATATTTGGAACCAACATGTTTTTCCCAATCACTTCCAAATCCTTCCTTTAATGCAGTTATCGCACATTCAATTTGTTTATCATCCGGTTTTGAAGTTGTGATCCTCTGTAACCAAAGTCCCGGTTTCACAAGCCAAGATAACCATTTATTATCGATCTGATTACTCGTAAATTTTAATCCTTCATAACCGATTCCCATAACCAAAGGAATCATTGGGAGGTGTATTAATAGGCGATTTGTTAAAGTTAAAGTCTCCATAAAATATATCAGAATACTGTCAATTACTGCATAAATAATTATTGTAAAGATCAATGTAATAAAAAGAAAACTTGTTCCACAACGTGGATGAAAAGTAGAAAATGGATGGGTTGATTCAATACTCATATCCGCACCATTTTCAAATGCAAAAACAGTTTTATGTTCTGCGCCATGATATTCAAATAATCGTTTCACATCTTTCATCAAACTAATTATTATTAGATAAGTCAGAAAAAAAACAATCCTAAAAACACCTGCAACTGCATTAAAAGCCCAAGCTGTTTTTTCAATTGAAAAAACTTTTGTAGTTAAAAATAGAGGTAACACAAGAAACAGACCAATCGCTAATCCAAATGCGAAAACGATACTTAAATATTCCAATATTTTATTCCAAATAGAATCTTTATTTTCATTTTCTTCCGGATATGCCTTTTCCGCTGAGAATGTTAAAGTTTGCATTCCAATTTTCATTGCTTCAAAAAGTGAAACTATACCTCGTATAATAATTCGTCCAAACATTTTTTTACGTTTTGATAAAGAGATAAATTTTTTTCTTTCTACTGCGATCTTACCATCCGGAGTTCTAACTGCTGTTGCATAAGCACCCGGAACACGCATCATAACGCCTTCAATAACTGCTTGTCCGCCGACTAAAATAGATGCTTTTTGAAGGATTATTATTAGATAATTTTTAATTAATCTAAAAAAATAACCCATCTATTTTTTGCCTTTCAAATTATATTTTTTATTGAATTTTTCAATTCTACCGGCACTATCTAATATTTTTTGTTTACCTGTGTAGAAAGGGTGACATGCTGAACATATTTCTACTTTGATCTCTTTCGTAGTACTTTTTGTTTCAAATGTATTCCCACAAGCGCAAGTTACAACTGTTTTATTATATTTCGGGTGAATTTTTGGTCTCATTTTTTCTCCTAATTACAAAATATCTCAAATTATTCATACTTTACAAGTTTATATTTTAAGCAAATATTTTATAATATGCAAGGATAATTTTATTAATCAATACAATTCAAAATCAACTTGATTTTTGATTGTATCAATATCTTTTTTGAATTTTTTCTCTTTTTTGATCTTTTTGTCAATTGCATTATGACCATGTATAACAGTCGTGTGATCTCTTCCACCTAATTTCATGCCAATTGTCTTTAATGAAGAACCACTTAATTTTCTACTTAAATACATCACAATTTGACGAGCAAAAGCTATTTCTTTTACTCTGCTTTTACCTATTATCTCATTTTCTGAAAGGTTATAATATTCAGCGACAGTTTTTAATATTGCTTCAAAAGATATAACATTATTTTTCTTTATTGACAAAATATCACCTATTACTTTTTTGGCTAATGATAAAGTGATATCAGTGTGAGTTAATGAACTATAAGCAAATATTCTTGTCATAGTTCCTTCTAATTCTCTCACATTTGAAGTAATATTTTTTGCAATAAAATCTAATATTTCTTCCGGAATTAACAGATCATCCATATTTGCTTTCTTTTGTAAAATTGCTATACGAGATTCATAGTCCGGTGGTTGAATATCAACCATTAACCCGGATAAAAATCTTGAAACCAATCTTTCTTCTATTGCATGTAACTCTTTTGGTGTTCTATCAGCTGTAATGACTATCTGTTTCCCATTTTGATATAATTCATTAAAAGTATGAAAAAATTGTTCTTGAGTGCTTTCCTTGGATTCAAAAAATTGAATATCATCAACCAATAATAAATCGGCTTTACGGTATATATCGCCAAATTCATTCATTTTATTATTTCTTATAGCGGAAATAAAATCAACCATAAATTTTTCACTGGATACATAAATAACTACTTTGTTAGGATTATCATTAATTACCATATTACCAATAGCTTGTAATAAATGTGTTTTCCCTAAGCCTGTTCCACCATAGATCAATAAAGGATTAAATGCTGTATTTCCCGGCGATTCTGCCACAGCTCTGCTCGCCACTTTTGAAAATTGATTGTTGGGTCCCTCAACGAAATTATCAAAAGTATAACGATTATTTAATTGGATACATTTATTACGATCGGAATATTCATTTCCATGTGGAAAAATATTATTTGTCCTACTTGTATTATAATTATTATTTAAATCATTTCCATCTTGATCATTAACATCATCTTCTTCAACTTTTTTAATTAAAAATTGTAGTTGAATATCGTCTTTGACCTGCTTTTTCAAAACATTAACTATCATATCTTTATAATTTGTTTCCAACCATTCAAAATGAAATGTGTTTGGCACATTGATTTTAAAAATTCCATTGTCAAAAGATACAGGTTGCAAAGATTCAAACCATGCTTGATATGTATGTTCGGGAATACTTTGTTTAATATCTTTTAACGACAAATCCCATATTTTTGCTATCGAATCATTCATAAATTCATAAAATTAAATAATTTATTAACATTTATCCATTTTGTTTGTTACACACTCCAATTTTTTAGATGTATCTTACGCCATCGCATATAACTAATTGTTATTATTATATTAACATCATACTTCATCTAATGACACCAACACAATTTTTGAGATCTATAATTAGTTTTACACATTTATCCACAAGTTATCAACACCTCTTATAATCTTCCTTTATAAAGATTATAATAATTTTTTGTAATGTCAAGTAATTAATATATTTTTTTTTAATCGAACAAATTTACTACTATTTCAAGCCTATAAATTAGGTGATTTTTGGTGTTTAAACAATAAATAAATGTGTTTTTACCTTGCGATATTTCTGATAATTTTCCTTGATTATCTATTTTTTTATTACTCGAGGAACTTTAAAAAAATCACCATCAGTCCTACCAGCATTTTTCATAACTTTTTTTTGTAAAATTGACAAAAAAATCACTTTATTATTCGTCTAAAAATAATTTAATTAATTATGATGTAAATATCAATTATGAACTAAAGCAAAGTGGAAATCAACAATGTTAATATTAAAACATTAATACAGAATTAACAATCTATACTTTAATGAAAAAATATATATGCAATAAAAATAGCTGCAATTGCTCCGGCAAAATCAGCTATCAATCCGGCTGTTATTGCATATCTTGTTCTTTTAATTCCAACAGATCCAAAATAAACAGCTATAATATAAAAAGTGGTATCGGTTGAACCTTGAAAGACACATGATAACCTTCCAACAAAGGAATCTGCTCCATAATTTTTCATCGTTTCCACCATTAATCCCCTTGCACCACTTCCGCTTAATGGCTTCATCAGTGCCGTTGGTAATGCGGGAATAAAATCTGAATTAATATGAAATAACTCAATTATTTTTTGCAAACCGGAAATAAATATATCCATCGCCCCAGAAGCTCTAAAAACTGCGACGGAAACCAAAATACCCACCAAATACGGAATGATCATAATAACTGTTCGAAATCCATCTTTTGCTCCTTCAATAAATGTACCATAGACATCGATCTTTTTATAAAATCCAAAAACCAAAAAACCAACAATTATGGAAAATAACAGCACATTTGAAAAAACCAGTGAGATCTTAGATATCTGATCGGGAGTCAATTGTGAAAAATAGATTATAACCGAAACCATTATTAGAGTCAATCCACCAAGATAAACCAAAACCACTTTATTAAGTAAATTGATCTTCTGGATTAGAGAAACAGCGATTATTCCTGTTAAAGTAGAAAAAAATGTTGCCAACAATATAGGAATAAATATATCTGAAGGATGAGCAGCTCCCAATTGAGTACGGAACATCATAATACTAATTGGTATCAACATTAAACCGGAAGTGTTCATCACTAAAAACATGATTTGAGAATTGGAAACAGTTTTTTTATCAGTATTTAAATCTTGTAATTGTCTCATCGCTTTTAGACCAAGCGGTGTGGCGGCATTATCCAATCCCAACATATTTGCGGAAATATTCATTAAAATTGAACCAAAAACGGGATGATCTTTTGGGATCTGTGGAAATAATTTATGAAATAATGGCTTAATTACCTTAGCAATTATTTTTATAAAACCAGATCTCTCTCCAACCTTCATTAGTCCCAACCACAATGTCATTATACCAGTTAATCCCAATGATATTTCAAAAGCCGTCTTTGCCATATCAAATGTACTTTTTACCAAAATTGTAAATATTTCTGTATCGCCTAAAAAAATTAGCTTGATTAAAGCAATTACATAAGCAATAACGAAAAATGCTATCCAAATATAATTTAGAGCCATATTTTTTTGTATCTTTTAAAATTATTATCAGTATTCATTATATTAATTCTAAAAAATGAAATATTTTATTAATTTTCCACATAGATCTTATTGTAATTTGTTTTATTTTTTCATTAATAATCATTTTTTGCAAAAATTCTAATAAATTTATTTACCGAAGTACTGCTTGCGAATACTCCAATTATACCACCGACAGCAATTGAAATACTCCAAAGATAATCAACATTTTTTAAATTATAATTAAATAAATAAATAGCTGTTTCATTTGCAATATTATGAAGAAAATACAAAATTGTGGCTGCAAAGAGTCCACCGATCAATCCTTCAAAAAGTCCTTCTATAATAAAAGGTGACTTTAAAAATATTTTTCCAGAACCTAATAATTGTAAAATAAATATTTGTCTTCTTCTGCTGTAAACGGATAATTTAATTGTATTTCGAATAAAAATATTCATTGCCAATAATAAAACAAAAATAATACTTCCACCAATGATCATTATAATAAGAAAATACTTTTCCATCAGAGTTAACAGATCATTATGATATTTTATCTCATCTATACCATTTATTTTATTTATTCTATTTGCCACATTATCAACAATTTCAACATGGGTCATTTCTCCATATAGTTTTATTTTATACGATGAAGGCAATGGATTATCTGTTAAAATATCAAAAATGTTTTCACCAAATTCCTCAAAAAATATTTGCGCGGCGTCTTCTTTAGAAATAAATTTATAACTTTTTATTTGATGAATATTGTTCAATTTTCTTTCGATGATCTCTCTTTGAAAAGACGATGTTTCCGGCTTTAAAAAGATATCTATCTCAAATTCTTTTCTAATATCTTCCACTGTAGAATATACTTTATACGCAATTTCGGAAATACCAACTAAAACAGAGAGAGATATACCTATTGTAATAATAGCTATTATCACAGGAATCCTTGCTGACCAAATATTGTAAATTGCTTGTTTTAAAATATAAAAACTACGCATTTTTTTCAATTTCTTGTTTTTTTAAAATTTTACCATTATCCATCAATATTTTCCTGTTAGGTGCGTCTTTTATTAGCAAATAATCATGTGTTGCCATAATTACAGCTGTGCCTAATTTGTTAATTTTTCTCAATAAATTGAATACAGTTATTGAAGAATCCGGATCCAAATTACCCGTTGGTTCATCTGCTAATATTACGAATGGGTTTTTTACAACAGCTCTTGCTATCGCTACTCGTTGTTCTTCTCCTTTACTTAATGTTCCTGCTTTTTGACGAATACTATCAAGCAAACCTATTTCATCTAATATTGCTTCCACTTTTCTTTTAATATATTTTCGCGAATATCCATTAATTATCAATGGCAAGGCAACATTTTCAAAAACTGACAAATTTTCTATTAATCTAAAATCTTGAAATACAATTCCTATATTTCTTCTCAATTTTTTAATCTTTCTTGCTGTGATTTTTTTACTTGACCATTTTTGTACATCAACTCTCCCACTTGATGGATAAATATCCATATAAATCAATCTCAACAATGTAGATTTCCCGGAACCGGTAGGACCTAAGACTAAAGTAAATTCTTTGTCCTTAAATTCGACATTAACATCGGTAAGTCCTTCACTATATGGATAATCTACAGACACATTACTAAATTTTATCATTTAAAGATCTCACGCAAAATTGTAAATGAATTTTATGGATTCGTCTTTCATTATTTTATTCATATTTTACCTTCATTATTTTATATGTCTATATAATTTATAAATATTTTTTTTTAATATACACATAAATATTATTTTTGTCACGAATTCACGAATATACAAATTTAAGGCAACAATGAATATTATTCACGATATTATTATCTATAAAACAAATAAAAACTAAAACCAACATAAATTATTAAAAATATAATACCATTTATTCTTTTCAACCCATTACTTTTTGCTATCATTGGAAAAAGAAGAGCAGTTAATAAAAGCATAATCGGAACTTCAAAACTATAGATCAATTTATTTACATTAATATTTTTTATCAAAGAAACACCACCTATTACAAAAAACATGTTAAAAATATTAGATCCAATAATATTACCAATTGAAATATCCGACTCTTTTTTAACAGATGCAACAACACTTGCTGCCAATTCCGGTAATGAAGTACCAATTGCTACTATTGTCATTCCGATCACAATTTCCGGCACTTTAAAAATTCTTGCAAAAAAAACAGCTGAATCTATTAAAATTCTGGAGCCGAAGACTAACCCAACACCACCTAAAATTGCAAAAAGAATATTTTTAGGTATTGAGTTGTCTGATTCCGGCAATTCTTCTTTAATAGGTGCTTCACCCGGATGCAAAATCAAATAGACAATGAATACTACCATTATAAGAATAAAGATTAATCCAATAATTAAATTTGTACCGTTATAAATTACCCCACAGAATATCAACGATCCAATCAATAAAAATATCAATTCTTTTTTAATACTCTTGAAATTAATAACCAAAGGTGAAATTACAGCTGAAACACCTAAGATCAATGCAATATTGGCAACATTACTCCCAATAATGTTCCCAACGGCAATATCATTCTCACCAATTATAGCCGCTTGCAATCCCACTAAAAATTCAGGCATCGAAGTTCCGAATGCAACAACAGTCAATCCCACAACTATTGGTTTTATGCCCAAAATTCGAGCAATATTTGCAGCTCCTTTGACCAAATAATCCGCTCCATAATAGAGAAGTAGAATTCCTACAATAAAAAATACAAATTTAAATAATATTTCCATTATCATTCCCATTAGTTTTTCTTATATAAGATACAAAAATTTTTAATGAAAAATAGAACAATTATTACAAAATTTATTTATACAGATTGTTTTTATTTATATATTGCTTAACTGAAGTTGGAACAAATTTCGAGATGCTTTTATTTTCTTTGATTGCATTTCTTATTTTAGATGAAGAAACATCAATTTCAGTTATTTTAGAAATTATAATTTCTTTTAATATCTCTTTTTCAATATGATCTTTTATAAAATTTTCGCGCGGAACAATAACAAATTTAGCTAAATTTAATACTCTTTTATATTCTTTCCATTTTTTTATAACACAAATATTATCGCTTCCGATAAGAAAATAATATTCGTTATCCAACCCATAAGTTAATTTTAATTTTTTAATTGTGTCAATAGTATAAGAAATACCACCGGCATTTAATTCATATTTATCTATCACACAATTGGGAAAATCATTTTTCAAGGCTAATTTCAACATATTTAATCTGTGATGATTATCTGTAATATTCACATTCCTTTTAAGTGGTGAAATATTTGCAGGCACTACAATAAATTTATCAATTTCTAATTCGGATTTAATCTCATTAATTAAATGAAGATGACCATTGTGAACAGGATCAAAACTTCCACCAAAAATACAAATTTTCATAACTATTTTTTCATTTAATAGTTTAACAATAATTATTTTATTTTGTCTAACAAATTATTATAACGAATTTTATCTTGAGTTGCCGTGATCTTTTTGGGCTCAATCTCATTAAGTATTTTTATCATATTACTTTTATCATTCATTTTATTATAACATGACGCCATTTCTAAATATGTATAATTCAAAAGTTCGGTATCATAATAATTATCAATAACTCCTTGAAAAGTAATTGTTGCCGCTTTCCACTCTCTTAAAACCATATACAATTTTCCTGCATCAAAAACTTTTTTCGCTAATTTATATCGCAATTTTTTTATGCTTTTTTCTGCTTTTGATCTATACTCATTTTCAGGATATTCATCTACAAAACTTTGATAAGCATCAATTGCTTTAACTGTATACGCTTGATCCATTTCGTAAATAGGCGAAAGTTTTTCATATGTTTTACCTATTTTATATTTTGCTTGTTCGGTAAATGAACTTGCCGGCCATCTGCGGATCAATCTCATATATTCATCGATTGCAATTAAATATTCATCTAAAAAATAACGACTTTCTGCTAAATAAAATTGAGCGTTATCGGCCATTTCACTCCCAGGAGAATTATAAACAACATAAGTAAAATGATCAACTGCTTGAAAATATTTTTCCTTTTCTATTAACTCCATACCTTTTTTATATCTAACGCGAAATGAATCTATTTTTGCATTTTTTCTATTTGAACAGCCGAACAATAATATTATTACTAACATCAAAATATAAAATCTACTCTTCATATATTTCCTTTTCTTTAATTTTATTCCTTTAATTCCATAATGATAAAATAACAAAATTTACTTATAAAACAATAGCTTTTTTACCAATAAAACTGCATATTTAAAATTGCACCTTTATCTTCACAAATCAATGGCACAGCATTCATTTTGAAGCATAAATTATTTCTATCATTATATTTTTTTGCTCTTATCATTGCATCAATTGCTGAAACTATATGATTGAACATTACAGCAGATACAACATAGGTGCTTCCTTTTAATAATTGATTGGCATCAAACCGCATATCGGAATATTTTACCTGATATGGTGAAGACCTATACAAAGTTTCATATCCTGTCGAATCGCCATAATCTACCCAACCGGTTTGGAACTGTTTATATTTCCCAATATTCTCGTAAAAATGATAATCTTTTTCAGCTTTTATTGAAATATAACCATTACTGAAATCATCATATAATGCAGCCCATTGATCCCTTACACTATATTTTATACCATCAATAGAAATAATCATATTATGTGTTTTGGGATCTCCATAATATTCATTCATAAATTCTAAAACATGCCATTTATTATCAGCATAATTTTTATATTCATCTATACTATTTTCACCACTTTTTTTAAGCCAAATAGCAGAAGTTATCCCTACAATTTCAAGGGCTCCATAAACTATTCCCGACAACTTCGATTTGCTGTAAAATTGTCCTGCACCCGGCACAACTCCTGACATTATTAACGCTTTTTTAGGTGATTTTGGTTTTTTTATGACTTCAATTTTTTTGGGGATCTGCCCATAAGTAATTATTGTAAAAAACAAAATTAACATAAAAATTGATTTTATATTTTTCATTATTATCTTACCTATCTAAAATTGAAACAACACTTTCCAATAAAATCTAAAATTCTGTCCAACAGTTTTTTCCTTATTAAATTCATCATAATTAACTTCATCTAATCCATAAACAACATCAAATGTTAGTGCAACTGGAAAGGAATAAAAAGTATTTCCCCCAATTCTAAACTCAGCTCCGACATCTTGGATTGGTTCAAAATCAGTAATTTCTCCGCTCCAAGTATTTCCAATTTGATGATAAAATCCGAGATAAATACAATTCATTTTAAAAGGTTCAAAAGCTAAATTCATATTTTTAATTACCGGAAACCTCAATAAAGAGGTGAAAATAAATTTATTTGTTCCTTCAACACTATAATATGGATA
>LSCC01000003.1 GCA_001577215.1 Fidelibacterota bacterium TCS52 | reverse complement strand
AATAAACAGGCTAATGAGTTTGTTAAGAACTTTGAGGAAATTAATTATTTTGCTGAAGCTAAAAAGAGCGATTTACAGATCGTTACATCAAAAGATATTACTATAAATAAAACTTTGAAAGAGATCGGTAAAAGTGAGACTTTAAACAAAGCAATTGTTAGCAAAAATGAGAATGAATATACAGATCTTATCCATGATAAAGGTGGAGCATATATAGCCTATGTAACCAAAAGAGTTAAACCGGATATGGATAAGTTTGAGAAGAAAAAAAGTAGTTTACTTAAGAAAAAACAAGAAACGGAAGAGAACAAACACCTAAATAATTGGTTTAAAGACTTAAAAGATAATGCAGAGATAGTAGATAATAGAAAAAATTTCTACAATCTGTAAAAAATAAGATAATTTAGATTTAAACGGGCTGTTTCAGCCCGTTTTTTTATATGTTCAGTAAACACTAAAAGTACCCAATTATTAATTTGAAAATATTTAATAGAAAAATATTCAAAAAAGGTTAAAAAAATTAAAGATCTCGCCTGCTTTCAAGCCTTTAGCAAAGTCGTTTTTGGAAGTTCTTTTTGGGCTAATTGTCTTGTATATGTAAAGTAGCAAGCTTTTGCTAGTTATGAACACATACACGTTGTTGTGGTCAGTTTTCTATTTTTACATCTTGATACAAAAAGTTTCCTGTAACTTTTAAAAATTTTCCATATTCTGAATCTCTTTTTATTGATTCTTCAAACTTTTCTTGATTAATTTCTAATCCGACTTCAACAAAACCTTCGTTAAATACTTGATTTGAGTTAATTAGATGAGAATTAAAAACAAAATTTTCATTTTTTTGATATCCAATCAATTGATGAGGAAGTAATGCTCCCGTTAAACAAAACTCTTTTTGATTAGGGAAATAATCACTAAAATAAATTGGTAACCCTTTCTTACCAATGAAGGCACTGCTTTGATGAATAATTTCTATTGATGTTCCGAATCGCTCGATTGGATTTGGTAGCCAATAAAATAATACAATTCCCTTTTGACCTGCAAAATCCTGTGCTACTTCCAATTCAGTAGATAAAGAGACACAAGGAGAAAGTTCATTATAATTTCCTATCTCTCCAATAGTATGTAACAGTCTCAAATAATAGTTTCTGACATTAAATTGTTCAAAGTCGTTTAGCCTTTGAATCTTTGCCAAAAAATCTTGATGATTTTCTTTATTGTAGAAATAGTCTTTGAATGCAGGATTTGAACTTTTAAAATTCTTCACCACATCTTTGCGTTTCATTGTGAGTACTTCTCGAATCTTATAAAAAATATTCTTGAATACTTCATTCGATACATCTTGAATTAAATTTATAAAATGATTTGTATCTGCTTGTTTTTTTACGTTTTCTTTTAAATATGATTTTGCTTTCTCTCCATACTCAAAAATATAGTGCATCTTTCCGTTATCTCCTCCTTTTCTGAAAGATTTCTTAACTCTATTCTTTAAATGTCCTTCATCTACACCTCTGTAAAATAATTTTATTTTCTTTTCATTTATTGAATCGGTTAGCCAATTATCGAATTCTTTAACTTTCTTTTTTTGGTAATCATGAAGGTTGACTAATTTATCATTTTCACCAATTTTTTTGAATTCGAATTCGTTAAGCATTTTTTATTTTTTTCTAATTGACCACAACTTGTGTGTATCACCTATTGTAGTTATACCTCTTATTTGGTGGGATAACAACAATTGTATATTTCTCTTTTATCATTTTAGAATTTCCTCCATATAATTTATCAAAATACTTTTCAATTTTATTGGTCAAGAACTTAAACTATCTACTACAGCAAATATGCATAAAGGTTGGCAGTTACCACACTCTACTTGCTTGGCTGTGGAACTGTGTGTTGCAAGCAAATCAATCAGAAATACATTTTATAAGCAATTAATGCAAAAAGTACAAACACAATCAAATTTAATATCAGAATCCCATTTGTTCTATTCTTTATTTTTGTAAATTTAAGATTTATTTCTTCATTAATGTTTTTCAAATTTTCCTTGAAAGATGTTTCAAAAGTATCAAATCTACCAAATATATTTTGAATGGTTGTAGATAACCCACTTAGAGTATTATCAATTTTCTCGAGCTTGGAAGGAAAGTTAATTTTCTTAATCTCATTTAGAAGGTCATTTGTTACTGATATTAAATTATTGGAAGAATCACTTAATTTATTTGCTTCCTGTAATGTGACTTCTGAAGATTTTTGAGTTTGTTCAATAAGACTCTTTGATTCTGTTAGTAATGATTTTGAAGTTTCTACTATCTTCTGAAATTCATTTTCAAATAATGATTTGGATTCTGATAAAACTGTTTCATTAGTATTTTTAGCGATTTCTACCAATTCTGCAGCTGTTTTAACTTTTTCTAATTCTTCTTGTAGCTCAATTAGAATTTTATTTATCTCACTTATAGTAGGCATTATAATGCTCCTTCTAATATTTTTTTGTTAAATTCTTTTAACCAATCTAAATGTTCTAAAGCAATAATATCATCTAATACATCTTTCACGCTGTTATCACTTTTATAAGTTAACCTATAAAATTCAGATAAACTATGCATATACTTTTTTCTCGACCATTTTTTTAATTCTTTCATTTTTTTAAGCCCTTGTTGTAAATCATTTATGCAATCCGATTTTATGTAATTTGGGAGCAATATTCTTGCAAATGCACGGAGAACTAACAACATTGGATTATCGGGATTATCATCTAATAAACGACTGCAAGCTCCATTTAGATGGTTGTATGAATCTTGATCGTCTTTCATTTTAGCAAGAAATTTCCAAATCAGATCAATATTTATTTCCTTTATTATTTTGCGCAAATCCTTAGTGTATTTTGAATCAAAATAAGTATTAATAAACTCAGTAAAAGCTTTATCGTCATTTATTCCTTTTTCTATAGCTTCTTCCATTGTACCGATTGCTTGTAATCTTTTTTTAGCAATTTCATCGTAAACAAAATTAATTAACCGACTACAACATTTCTGAATCGTTGTTTTTCCAGATGATTTTTTTACTTCGTTTGGTACATTTTTTTCTTCTTCTACGGTAACATACGGGCCAATATATTCTGTTAATTTTACTATGTAATGCTTATCTTCTTTTTTTGAAAATTCCACTTCAATAGTTTTAGTACGATAATCAACCGTATAATCATCAATTACTCCAATAATAAATAGACGATATATCGCTTTAAAAGTATCTTGTTGATTTCGAATTTTAATATAATTATTTTGGATAAAATCTAAAATTTTTGAATCTAAATTAAGGTTACTTTTAGTTTTTTTCCAATAGTTAATTTCTAATGATTTTATAAATTCTTGTGGTGTTGAAGAAAATTGATAGGCTTTATCAATAATACTTTCATCCCAAACCAATTTATTTCTAGATGAAGATTTGTTTGTAACTAGTTTGTCTTCAATTTCCTGAAATACTTTATTTTTAAAGTTAATTGAAATACTTCCAGATTCATTTTCATCTAATGTGCGCTCAAATCCTTTTTTGTTCGGTGTTTTACTTCGTAAAATAATCCAGTCTATAAAAGATAAGTTTGACGGTTGATTCTTTTTTATCCAAGTATAAAGGTCTTCCAGAATCGATCTACATTTAGTTCGAACAAATAATCTTTTTTCTTCTTCTTGCTGAATAACTCTTTCTTCTGTAACTAAATCAATATGACCAACAGACTTTGGGTAAATATCATTTAAATATATTCTTTTATATACATCACCATTTCTTTTTCTTGTAGGAAAATCACCAAACCATATTTTCAATTTTGGCTTTTCAAAATCATGTAGAAATGATAATTCATCACTACCATAGCCTTGTTCTATTGTTGTATTTAGATCGTCAATTATTCTTTTATCAGGGTAGGAAATCTCATCTAAAAGTTCCCACAAAATATGTTTTTCTTTTTCAAGCCCACGAAATGCTGCTTTATGAAAAGATGTCACTATACTTTTATCAACAGATATTTTGGTAGTTAAATTATCATTTTTGTCATCAATAGTGGTAGGGGAATAGAGAATATAGCAAATTGCTTTTTCTCTGTCTCTGCCAGCACGTCCCGCCTCCTGGTAAAATGATTCTATTGATTGCGGCATATTAAAATGTATCGTAAAACGAATATTTGGCTTATCTATTCCCATACCAAAAGCTTTTGTTGCTACAAGTAATGTTATTTCATCTTTCTTAAATTTATTCTGAACTTCACCCAAATCGATTAAATCATCACCATCAAGACTTCCTGCGTATATTCCAGTTATTGATTCCAAGTCAGGAAATTCATCAACAATTTTATTACGAACACTCTTTATGCCAAATTTCCAACCTACGTGAGGACAAAATATTAAACCTGAATTTTTATAATCAATATTTGAAATCAAAAAATCTTCTATTGATTTGTATTTAAGACCATTTTCCCATTTTTCCTGAGGTATTTCTTTTAAATATTTATATAAATCATTTTGTTTCTGATTAGCGACCATCTCTTTTATTTTCTTTTGTTTTAATTCTGTTATGCTTTGGGATAAGTCTACATTAACCGGAATTATTTTAAAATTTAATTCTTTTCTTTCATATTTTGCAGGTACAACAATTGCTGATTCATTATATATTTCCAATTCTCTTTGAACATCTGCTAATACATCAAATGAAGCAGTTCCGGTTAAACCAAGAATTGGAATATTTTTTGTAAGTGATTTGCAATATTTCCGAGCATTTTTCCCTAGTCGTAAATAAGCAGTTCTAAAATCATGACCCCATTCAGATACGCAATGTGCTTCATCTACAACACAATAGGTAAAACAATTTTCCCCCATTTTCTCTAAATATTCTCGAAATTCAACAATTTGAAATCTTTCAGGTGAGATGAAAACAAATTGGTATAAACCATTTATCATATTTTCAGTAGCAACTTTACGCTCATTCGCTTTTAATGAAGAATTTATAAAAACTGTAGAATCAATACCATTGGATATTAGATTATCATTTTGGTCACGCATTAATGATTTTAGTGGATCAACAATAATTACAATTCCTGGCTGTAATAATGCAGAAAGCTGATATGTGAGTGACTTACCTGCGCCTGTTGGCAAAAGAGCTATAACATTTTTCTGTCTTAATGATCTTCTTAATATATTGACTTGTCCTTCACGAAACTCTTTTTTTCTGAAAATGTTCTGTAAGAAATATATTAATGTTTTTGGTTGCCCTGCTTTTTCAATTATATATCTAATTGGTTTAGCTGATTTGATTAATCTTGGCTCTTTTTGTGAATACGAAGAACGAATTGTAACTATATGTTTTGTATTTACTTTTTTTGTAAAAGATCTATCAATTTTAGTTAAGCCTGCTCTTTGTAACAAAGAAACATCAAAGAGAAAATCAAATATGTAATTTTCTTTAGGGTTTGGATAAGAATCAGTTTTCACTTTTGAATTTAGTTTGCATTTTTCAAAATCTTCCGTAATGAAAATCTTATATTTTATTTTAGGTAGCTTGCGATTTTTCCCTTCTAACTCAAAGATATTCTCAAATAACTGCTGTAGATCTTGAATTGCCAATTCCGCACAAGGTACATCTCTTTCAACAAATGCAAAATTCCAAACTTTTTTTTTCAAATCAAGAATACCTTGTGAGATTAAGTAAACAATAGTCTTTTGAATTCTAGCAATACCAAAAGGAGATAAAACGAGTTGCATTCCTTTTAAACCATTATCATATTTCCAAATGGGATTTACATAATTATTTTTAATTTGATCGTAATATGGATTGTCTAGAAACTCTTTAATCTGCTCTACTTTTTGTAGAGGTATTGAATTTATTTCATCTGTAGTAATTCTTACTGTTTTCTGCCAATTATTTTTTTCGATGGCTTGATCTCTTTTTTCATCTAGTTTTTGTTGTGCAATTACTTTATGTTGCGAACCATCAATTTCTATTACAATTCCGTGTCCATTGGGCAATTGAATAGAAAAATCTACTCTTTGATTGTAGAAGTCATCTTTCTGTGAACCAAGAGTTTTTTTGATCATTTTCTTACAGCTTGCTGAATCAGATAAAATAGATTTAATACTTCGTTGAGTTTCGACTAATTGATTAATGCTTTTATCAAAATATTTTGGTAAAGAGTCTGTATAAAATTTTTCTTCAAATTCACTTCCAGAATGTTTTTCCCAAGAGTTAAAGTTTTGTTCAATCTCTGAGGTGTTTTTTATTCTTGGATCAATAACAAATAAAGATTCATATATTAACTCTTCTAATGACTTATTCTTATTGAGTAGATTGTCTTCTAGTTGAAAGAATATATTACCAGTCTTTTTATGACTCTTCTTTTTAGCGATGTTTAATGTTTTAGTAATTATTTCTTCAACGAATACAGATGAAATTGTCGGCAAACCACGAGATAATAGATTTTCTATGACCGCAATAATGGAATCGTTAATTTTGCTTTTCGTATTATTAATATTATTAATTTCAATATTAAAAGTAGAAAGGTTTCTAAATAATTCGTCACAAGGCAAAAAATTATTCGCATTATCCAATAATAAATAAATACTTTGTAATTTAAATCCTGCGTGAAGTTGTTTATTTATCAAACTAATTTTCTCCAATATTTTAAATACATTGTTTAATTTATTTTATAATTAGTATATTATGTTAATTTTTCCCCACACATTGGGCAGTAATTAATTTCAACATAATGAAATCCAGAATCTGATAAAATATCTAAACTAGATGAATCTTTTTCAGTTGAATATGTGATCTGAGCTAACATTGTACCAGAACCAAATTCAATTGGTTCATCATCTACAAATGCAACATTAGCAGGTAATTCTTCAGTTTCTACTTCTTTTGTGCAATATTTACACATTAATAATACTCCTTTAAATTTATGTCCTGCGTGAGTTTTTTGTAACAAACTCGCAATCCCCTAAATTTATTATTCATAACACACTATTCAAATAATTTGCTTGTAACATATGTATCCCCACCAAACAATTTATGGCGTATAACTATCAATTTTATAGCGAGATAATTCCAAAATCGGTATTATTCTAAGGTTTTTATTCCCCCTTTTCTTCAAAATTCGTTCATTAATTTCCCTTCTCATAATTAGAATGCAGTTTGTTTGCATTTTTTTCAATCGTCAAGAAAATATTTATGCATAGCTCAAAAAAAGATCGTATAATAAAAAATGTTGCTAAAATACTCTTAATATTAAACCAATCATCTTTCCAAGTTTTTTGAAAAATAGATGCATTCTCTAATAAAAATTTTCTCATATTTACAAAAGCATTCATTATTTTGATACTTATTTCAATTGCTAAATCACTGCGCAAAATTCCGGATAGCATAGAAACACCTTGTTCTGTAAAAAACGTTTGGCATATATTTTCTGTGTTTACCACGCTTATTTTCTAAGGTCACAGATTGTGATGTTAAAAAACCATGTTCTTCTTCTGAAAGTTTAAACATAAATTCTTCTGGAAATCGTTTAATATTTCGTTTAACAGCTTGATTTAAAACTCGTGTTTCCACTTGGTAAAGTACAGCTAAATCACTATCAAGCATTACTTGTTTTCCTCTAATAGTATAAATTTTATTCTGTATATATTCATCTTTCATTACTATTTTTTATCTCCTATTCTAAAATCCCTTCTTTTTTAAAACTAAAATAATTATCTTTAGTCACAATAATCGGTATTATTCTAAGGTTTTTATTCCCCCTTTTACATCGAAATTCGTTCATTAATTTCCCCTTTCATAATCAGTTTGCTTGCATTTTTTTCAATCGTCAAGAAAATATTTATGCAATAGCCAAAAAAA
>LSCC01000029.1 GCA_001577215.1 Fidelibacterota bacterium TCS52 | reverse complement strand
ACAATTGCTAATGCAATTAAAAGTATCGTAATTAATGTTCCGATCAACGGTAAAAAATGAATAAATTCTAACATTCCCTTGTCTATTTTAAACAGATTTATTCTGGCAACTCCCCAATTAAAAACCTGTTTGAAGAATTTTTTAATTGAAGATCGTCTTTTATGATAAACCACCGCATCTAATACTTTCACAACTTTTCCACCCGTTGAAATCATTCTATGAGCAAATTCAATATCTTGTCCATGACGAAGTTTGTTCATTCCGCCAATTTTTTTTACTACATCTGCTCTTACTCCCATATTAAAACTTCGCGGATAATATTTTGAAATTTTATTTTTTGAATGGCCTCTCATTCCACCTGTAGTAATAAATGATGTCATCGAATAATCAATAGCTTTCTGTAACGGTGAAAAATTGGAAAGTACCTTATCTGGCCCGCCAAATCCAACCACTTTTTCTGTAGTTACAACTTTTTCATAAGCAGTCAACCAATTTTTATTTGCAATGCAATCACTATCAACAAAAATAAAATATTCACCAAGTGCATTATCCATTCCTAAATTTCGAGCCGGTCCGGGTCCTTTATGATCCTGTTTGAAAAAACGAATATTTAAATCACTTTCCTTAACTAAATATTGAATATATTTTTCAGTATCATCAGTTGAACCATCATCAATAATTAATATCTCAAATTTCTCTTTTTCTATTGTTTGTAACTTTAATGAATCCAACAATTCCTGAATTTCATCAAAACGATTATAAGTTGGAATTATGACTGAAAATATATATTTATAACTATTCATTCCTTTCCTTAATTATTGCAACAATATTTTTTATCTTTTCAATCACAACTTTCGTGTTTTTTCGTGACTAAACCTTTTTACGTGAAATAACTACTATTCATTCCTCTTTTTCGATTGATAGACAAGCATTTCGCCGATCAAACCGATAGAAACTAACTGTACACCAAGTAGTAATAATAATACACCAAGTATCAACATTGCAATATGTGTACCGAACGACTCATGAAAAACAAATTTTAAAACTAACATCCAAATTTCTATAGCAAAACCAGCTATGAAAGATAATAAACCAATCATTCCGAAAAAGTGCATTGGTCTGACTGTAAATCTTTCTAAAAACAAAACAGTTATTAAATCAAACAATCCTTTAAACAGACGCCCGAATCCATATTTACTTACACCATGTTCTCTTGGATAATGCTTAACAACCAATTCTGTAATTTTAAATCCTTCCATAGCAGCCAAGACAGGAATATATCGATGCAATTCTCCATAAACCTTTATTGATTTTACTACTTTATTACTATATGCTTTTAAACCACAATTAAAATCGTGAATTTTTATTCCACTAAATAATCTTGTTGTATAATTAAATAATTTAGAAGGCCACCTTTTCCCGATTGGATCTTTTCTATTTTTCTTCCAACCTGAAACAACATCCCACCCTTCATTTATTTTACTTATCAAATTTGGGATTTCATTAGGATCATCTTGCAGATCTGCATCCATTGTAATTACAACTTCCCCTTTTGCAATATTAAATCCTGATTGTAAAGCAGCTGCCTTTCCCTTATTAAATCGAAAATCAATATGTTTTACTTCATTATTCTTATTTTCAAGATCAGATAATATTTTCCCAGAATTATCTGAAGAACCGTCATTAATAAAAATTATTTCACCATTAAAATTCTCTCTTTTAAAAACCTCAATAATTTTATCTTTTAATTCTATTAATGTTTTTTCTTCATTGAATACAGGTATAACCAACGACACATCAATCATTTATTTATCTCCTCTAATCTTTCTTTTGCAAGAGAAAATGAAGGATCAATTTCTAATGCTTGTTTAAAATATTTTTTAGATTCATTTTTATGATTAAGTTTTAAAAGTATCTCACCTTTATGATAATATATTTCTGAATTCATTTCTTTTGTTAAATTTATTGCACTATCAATTTTAGCTAATGCTTTCTGATAATCTCCTAATTTAAATAATATCCATGCCAACGTGTCATAATAAGTACCATTTTGGGGCTCAAGTTGTAGAGATCTTTTAGACATCTGAAGTGCTTTTTGCAATTCTTCACCTTTTTCAGCTAAGGAATAACTATAATTATTATATGCTATTGCATCATTTGTGTCAATTTTAATAATTTTTTCATAAATTTTATCAGATTTATCATACTGAGAATTTTGGTCATATAATATCGCTAAATTATGTAAAATATCTTTATCATTTTTATTTTCAGATCGTAACATTTCAAATATTTGAATTGCCTTTTGTCTATCCTTCATTTCACCATAGATCAATGCTTCAATATATTTCAAATTATTATTTTCCGGAAATACTTTCAATGCTGAATCAATAATTGCAATCCCATCATTATACTTTTTATTTTCAAGTAACCAAAGCGCATAATTATTATACGGTATTGAAGGAATATTATCAAAACTAAAAACTCTGTCGTAATAAAATTTAACACTATCTGCTAATTCTTCCTTAATATTTATTAACGCTTGGAAATTAGATATCCACCATTTTTCTTTCCATCTAGAATCTATTTTTTTTAAATATTTTTTTGCTGAATCTATTTTTTCTGACTCAATATAATTACTGATCTTATAATAATATGGAGTCAATTCGGTAGGATCTGCTTGTATCCATTTAGATGTAACCTTATTAACTTTATTTTCTTGCCTATTTATGTATAACAATTCAATTAACAGATCATAATATTTATTTTCATTACTTAATTTTATCAATCTTTTCGTAAGAAATATTGCTTCATCATATTGACCAAGTTTTTTTAGTATTATTACTACATTATTTAAAATACTAATATCATTGGAACCTCTCTGCTGATATATTTTTAAAACTTTTTTGGCATTTGTAGTATCTTTTTTTGCTATAAAGGCATTAATTAAATTATAATATGCATCATAATACTTAGGTTTGTTTTCAATTAATTCTTTCCATAAATCTATACTATTTTGAACATTACCGGATACTAAATAAATTTCAGCTAATTTATTTTTAAGATCATATTGAGTTGAATCTAATCTTAAGGATTTTGCATAATAATCTATTGCATTGTCATATTTATATAAATTTAGAAATGCATCACCAATTGAATTATAAATAGTTACAGAATTGGTATCATATTTAAGAGCTTCCTGATATTCTAAAATAGCTCCTGAATAATTTCCATTAATTCGATAAATTTCAGCAATTGAAAATATTTGCATAGCCATAGTTGGATAAGAACGATTATCAAAACTGCTTACGACTTTATTTGAATCCTCAATATTAACACTTTTCTCCTGATCTTTAATTATTTCTTCATTTACTGAACAAGCAAAGAAAATAAAAGTTGATATTATTATAAATATTGTTTTTTTCATAGAAATAAATTTATATATTTTTTATTTAATTTCCAAAAAATAAATATAATAAAAAAACCCCATTTCCATGAGGTTTTAATAGTATAATATTAATTATTAATTAACCAAATAAATCTTCTCTATTACAATTACAAATTGCTTCCATTTTATTTTTATATTTTACATTATGTTTATTATTCTTTTCTGAGAAATAATGTTTTACATAATTAATTGCTTCGCCACATACAGGACATTTATTTTCTTTTTTTTCACGGTGAGCAATTTTTGCTCCGAATGTTTTTGCTTTTCCCATTTTATTTCCTCGATCATTTTTTCAATTATTCAATAATTTCAATTGTTTTAATATAATTTATTATTTTTAATATTACAAGAATTTTCTTTTTTTACCACAAAAATCTTAAAATATTGAAATATAAGTGTCTAATTAAATTATTTTATTGTTAAAAAATTCCTATTTCACTTTTCCTTGCCTACTCAATGAGCAAGCTCCCTCACTTTTTCCTTTCTTTAACAAATGCATTTTAATATATTTATTAGGTGAGTTACTTATGAAAAAATCTCTTATATTCGAAATAGTATTACTTACAATTTTAGTTGGCTTAACACCAATAGCAGGCAAATTAGCTGTCATAGAAATTGATCCATTTGCTATTGTAATTATGAGATACATAATTGCAATTATTACCTTAAAAATAATCCTATTTGCTAAAAAAAGAAAAATAAAAATTGATCGTAGGGATTGGAAAATATTTTTAAGTTTATCTCTTAGTGGAATTGTATTAAATCAAATATTATTTATTACCGGTTTAAAATTTACTGTTCCAAGTCACCCACCACTTTTATATTCAACCTGTCCTATTTGGATCTTAATGTATAACTCTTTAAAACATTCAATAAAAATTGATAAAAAAATAATGTTTTCTGCCTTCATTGCAATTACTGGAGTTATTATTGTATTGGGAAAAAATTTGATCGTATATAATAAAAACATTTTAATTGGTGATGGAATCCTTTTATTTGCCGTTGCTTGTTGGACATTCTATTTATTATTCGGTAAAAAGATCATTCAAAAATACGGCCCTATTGAAACAACTTATATCTTATTAATAATTGGATTTATTATTTACAGCCCATTTGGAATTTATAGAATAACTCAATTGCCATTTTCACAAATTTCAATTAACGCTTGGATAGGATTGGTTTATATGGGAATATTTACAACTGCCTTATCTTATGTGCTTTATTATAGTATCCTACGACATATTGAGACTTCTAAAGTAGGAATACTCATTTCTGCCCAACCACCAACAACAATAATTTTTTCTGTTTTACTGGGTTTTGAAACATTACAACTAAATTTAATTTTGGGAACAGGTTTAATTATTGGAGGAATATTGCTTGCAAAAAGTAAAAAATAAAATAAAAATATTTTTGTATTAAATAATATATTTTATATCTTACAGGATTTTGAAAATATTAGAACATAAATTTAAATTTAAAATAAGGAGAATTTTAAAATGAATACAAATACTGCTGATGTGATTATTATAGGAGGTGGTCCTGGAGGTTTATCAACTGCAATCTACACCTCAAGAGGTGGACTTAATACTATTTTATTAGAAAAAAACATATGCGGAGGATTACCTGCAACTACCGATTTGATAGAGAATTATTCCGGTTTTCCTGATGGAATAAATGGAATGGAATTAATGGAAAAGTTTAAGAAACAAACATTAAGATTTGGCACTAATATTATTGAATTTAAGGAAGTAAAAAAAATCGAACCAGTAGGTAAAAAAATAAAAATACTGACAACTGATGAAGAATATTATGCTTATACCGTAATAGTAGCTTCAGGTAGTATTCCCAAAAAATTAAATGTTCCCGGCGAGAAAAAGTATGAAAGTAAAGGTGTTTCTTATTGTGCTACATGTGATGGCCCACTATATAGAGATAAGGATGTCGCTGTTATAGGCTGTGGGAATTCTGGGTTGCAAGAAGGAGAAGCCCTTCTTAATTATGTGAAAAGTGTGACATTTATAGAATTTTTACCTTCTATGACTGCTGAAAGTATACTACAAGAAAGATTACAAAAAAATAAAAAAACAAACTTTTTACTAAATCATGAACTCATTTCTATAAATGGAAACAACGATGTTAATTCTATGACTGTAAAAGATCGTCAAACTAATGAGGAAAAAAAGATTGAGGTTTCAGGTATTTTCATATACGCAGGTTTTTTACCTAACTCTAAATTTTTAGAGGGTGTTGTAAAATTAGATCAGTTAGGAAATATTATCACTAATGAAAATATGGAAACATCTATTCCTGGTATATATGCTGTAGGTGATATACGTTCAAAAAAGGTTCGTCAGATAGATGTTGCGTGTGGAGAAGGCACAATTGCAGCAATATCTGCTAATGATTATATTAAAGAAAAGATAAAAAATACGAATTAAAAAAATAAAAAATTGTTAGAACATATAATAGTTTTCTTAATTCCGTTATCGCTTTCACTTGATAAAAGTTTTTGAAAATTGATTTTTTTACGAATTTTGAGTCATAGTAAAGCATAGATAAGCAAAATTAACTCATAAATAATGAGTTTTAAGTTTTTCGTCTTTAATTTTGAACAATAAACATATGGAGTTGATTTTTTTCAATTTCAAATTTCACCATTCAATTTTTATACACCATATTTTTTTAATTAAATTATTTGCTTTTTAAAATAAGATAGTTTAAATTTAACTCGTTAAAAAAACTGGAGGGAATCATGAAGTATAAATTAAATTATTTAGAAACAATACCTTTATTATTTGAGGAAACAGTTAAAAAGAATAGAGATATTGTCGCCTTTTACGAAAAAAAAGGTGGTGAATGGATAGGGACAACTTATAAGCAAGCTCGTGATAAAATCGAAGATATTGCTATGGGGCTAGAAAAACTCGGTTATCAAAAAGGCGATAGGATTGGGATATTATCTGAAAATCGTCCTGAATGGATTATGACAGATTTTGCATGTGCACATTTTGGATTTGTTACGACACCTATCTATTCTACTTTGATACCAAAACAAATTTCATATATAATTAAAAATTCCGGAGCAAAGCTAATTTTTGTATCAAATCAAGAACAGGCAGAGAAAATCATTAAAATAAAAAAACAATTAACCCATTCACACTCATTACATAGAATTAAACAAATGATCGTTTTTGATAGTAACATTAATTACCCACAAGAATGGATTATTAATTATTCTGAATTACTTGAGATTGGTGACAAACATAAGAAAAAAATTAATTATTCTTTGGAAGACGAAGGGAAAAAAAGGAAAAAAGAGGATTTGTGGACTCTAATCTATACTTCCGGAACAACTGGTGATCCAAAAGGAGTAATGCTCACACATTTTAATGTTGCAACAAATATACAATCTGCTCAATCAGTAATTAATTTTGAACCAAATAGAAGATGGTTATCATTTTTACCATTAAGTCATAGTTTAGAGAGGGTGGCTTCCCAATTGAATTTTTGGTTGGGATCAACTATTTATTTTGCGGAAAGCTTAGAAAAAATAGGTGAAAATTTAAAAGATGCGAAGCCACATCATATTGTATCGGTACCAAGGATTTATGAGAAAATTTATGCAAAAATACTTGATGGCGTTAATAAAGCTTCTCCAGCAAAACAAAAAATCTTCTATTGGGCGAAAGCAATTGGTAGTGAGGTTTCAAAAAAATATATTCAAAAAAATAAAAAACCAAAAGGTATGCTTAATATAAAATATCAACTTGCAAAAAAAATGGTGTTTAATAAAATTAGTTCCGCACTTGGTGGCGAATTTCTGTTTGGAATTTCAGGAGGTGCACCTTTACCAAAAGTTATTGGTGAATTTTTTGCTGCTGCGGGAATAATAATATTAGAAGGATTTGGTTTAACGGAAACAACTCCGATTACAAATGCAACATTATTAGATAATATTAAATTTGGAAAAGTTGGACCAACGATTCCTGATGTCGAGATGAAAATTGCAAAAGATGGAGAGATACTTTTTAAAGGCCCAAATATTATGAAGGGATATTACAAAAATCCAAAAGCTACAAAGGAAGTAATTGATAGCGATGGCTGGCTTCATTCCGGAGATATTGGAATAATTGATGGAGATGGAAACTTGCAAATTACTGATAGGATAAAAAATATTATTGTAACTTCAAGTGGAAAAAATATTGCTCCGGCTAATATTGAACAACAATTATCCAAATCACCACTAATTGATCAGATAATTGTACTGGGAGATAATCGTAATTTTTTAATAGCAGTAATTGTCCCAGTTCGTGAAAATATTGAAGTATTAGCCTCCTCTCATCACATTTCATATAATAACTATAAAGAATTATTAGAAAAATTTTCTACTTACGAAATAGTAGAAAATGATCTAAAAAAATATCAAACAGATCTAGCTCGTTATGAACAAATTAAAAAATTTATTCTTATTGACAAAGCATTTTCAATAGAAAATGGCAACTTGACTCCAAGTATGAAAATCAAACGAAAAGTTGTTGAAGATAAATATAAAAATGAAATAAATTTATTATATGAATAAAAATTTATAATTAAATATTTTATTTGTTTATTGAATTTTTGGGTTTTATATTTTGCCTAAAATTGAAAGGAGAAAAGTGAAAAATATTGGAACAATAGCAGGAAAAGTATGGAAAATGCTAAATATGAATGGTAAAATGACTATTAACGGCTTAACAAAGAAAACATCAGAAAAGAAAAATCAAATTTTAATGGCTATTGGATGGTTACTTAAAGAAGATAAATTAGATGTAACAAAAAAAGGGAACATTACTTATTATAATTTGAAATAATAAAGTTTCCATACAAATTAAAAAAACCTGTTTAAATTATAGCTCTTTTTTTTATTAGCTATTTTTCTCTACTTATTTTTTAAAATTATTCACATAAAATTCTATTTAAATACATTATATTTTTTTTCTTATCGTTGACTAATAATATTATTTTTTGTATCTTATGTTATAAAAAAAGGAGATAATATGTTATTAGAAATTTTTGCACAACAGGGCGGTAATGGAGGATTCGATCTGTTAAGTTTACTACCATTTATATTAATTTTTGTCGTTATTTGGTTCTTTATGATGCGTCCACAAGCCAAAAAACAGAAAGAAACAAAAAAGATGTTAGAGGAATTAAAACCACATGATAAAGTTGTAACAATTGGTGGGATTTATGGTGAAGTTGATTCTGTCAAAGGTAATATTGTAGTTTTAAAAATTGGTAAAGAGACAAAAATTGAAGTTAAAAAATCTGCCATTGCTTCAAAACCGGAATTGGAAAAAACAAAAAAATAAACTTGAGATATAATCTTGAAAATTTACAAATATGGTTCACAGATCCTAAGAAATAAATGTCAATTTATAAAATCAATTTCTTCTGATACCAAACAGTTGATCGATGATATGACTGACACAATGTACAAAGACGATGGAATTGGGCTTTCGGCTAACCAAGTTGGATTTGACTTGTCATTAGCAATAATAGGTAAACATGCACTTGAATCAGAAAATGACTTGATCATTATTAATCCAAAAATCATAGAATACTCGGATGAAAAGACATTTGAAGAAGAAGGATGCCTATCTATACCGGATATTAGAGAAAAGGTAAACAGATCAAAAGAAATTGTTTTAGAATATCAAGATTTAAATTTAAAAACCATTACAAAGAAATTTGTTGATCTACCGGCAAGAGTTATTCAGCATGAAACCGATCATTTAAATGGCATTTTCTTTACTGACAGATTAAGCTTTGTAAAGAAAAAATTATTGAATAAAAAGTTAAATCAAATAGCGAAAAGTTAAAATATTTCACAGTTCGATTAAAATTTATAATCTTTATATAGTTTTTGTTAATAATTTTTCAAAGAAATAGTAACAAAACATAACAAAATTTGTAATTTATACCTTTAATTATTAAACATATCATTTTATTTATCTATTTATTCTTTGTGGGCACTATTGGACTTGAACCAATGACTCCCTGCTTGTAAGGCAGGTACTCTGAACCAACTGAGTTAAGCGCCCTCGCATTTCTAAAAGCCCTAAATAATATAAAAATAAATCTTTTTATACAAGTAAATTATTTTATTTTTTAATAATTATTTTCATTTTACTTCATCCAACTCCAATAAACAGTAACTTTAGTAAATCTTTGATTTGGAAAAACATTTTGAGCAGAGTAAACATAACTATCTAAAATATTTATCATCTGCAATTCTATAGTAAATGTTTGAACTGTTCCACTAATAGAAGCATTCATTGTCCAATTACCTGTGTAGAAATCACCGGATTGATAAATTGGAATATATCGTAACAGAGCCGAATTAAATTTCACCTCATTTGAATTCTTATGATATTGATATATTCCTTCAACCTTGGTATCTAATAATAAATTGTTATCAAATAATTTAAATTTACTTTTTATTCCTGTATGAAAATCTAAAATATCAGGATGATAAAAATTATAATTAAAATCACTTGCAAAATTATAATTCAATTGTGAAAATATCTTGAAATAATTAAAATTTATACCTGCAAATAACTCTCCATTAGAAAATAAACCTCCATTTTCTTCAATTAATATTAAAGAATCACTCTGATAAAATATTGAATTTGAATTATTTAATTGTGAGTAAATAGATCCCGAATACTTAATGTCAAAAATTCTATTAGAAATATTTAATTTAATTTTCCCACCGATCATTTTATCCATAAAATTGATATTAGAAAAATATCTATTTAACTCAAATGGTGTTTTCTTAGTTTGATAAAACAGGTTAATTTTTAAAGGTCGTGTTTCAAAAATAATATTCATTTGGGGATAAATTTTATCATTGGAATAATATTTTGCAAAAGCATTTGCTGTTATCCTTCCAAGATCAATTGTAATACCGGACTTAATATTCCACAAATGTTCATAATTATCATCATACCAATAATCAATATTTTTACCTAATATATTAAATTTCAAATTTCCAAATAAAAATGAATTTCCTAATTTTGAAATTGAGTAAAAATGATGACCAAGTAATGTTGAATCTATATTTTTTTTATTCGCATCAATGATTTTTAATGAACCAAATAAATTTAAATGATTATTCCCATAGTTGTGATTAAAGACCAAATCATGAGTTATTAAGTCATATTTTGCACGATTGGTTGATAATTGAATTTCTTGTTTAAAATTTATTCTCGAATAATTTAATACAGATTTTTCGGTTACTAATTTTCCCACAAAACCAAATCTATCAGTTGGCGAAGCCCCTTCATAATTGATCCATTCACTTGCTATCATTAATTTTTTATTTTTGGTTACCGGCCTGTATTTTACTAATACTTCAGATGAAGCATAATCTGCTTGAGTCCATTTCAAAAAAGTGTATGTCGAATCAAAATCCTTTGGGAATTCACACTTTCCAAAAGAGATCCAGTTCATGGGATAAATTGTATTCATTTCTTTCTCATATGGAGAAAATGTTAAATATTTTGAATAAGTATCAATACCTAATTCTTGTGAAAATAAAGTGTTAAAAAATAATACATAAGCAAATAATGGAATAAATATTTTTTTTAGTATTATTTTGAACATTTTTAATTTTATCCAATTGTTGAATTATAATTATTAATTGTAGGAAAATATTCTGGTAAATGTTGAATCACATATTCCAATATTTTTGGTAAAATAATGAAAAATATTAAAGTGTTAGCTACAATATGGATTAAATTAAATGGAATTCCGGCAATATAAGTTGCAACAATTTGTTTAAAACCAAATCCTGAAGCAATTGGAAATGCAAGTGTTGTCAATGAATCATAAATGAACGTCAATAATAATCCCGTTGCACCGTATAATATGCTAAACAAAATTTTATTATTAGGAAAAAATGGCATAAAACCTCTAAAAATATTCCCAGCAACTGCAATAATAGTAAAACCCACAACTTGAGCTAATAATAATGGAGGAAAAGCTAAGCTGCTCCCAAGAGGATTCAATGAACTAAAGACGATTTCTCCTATTATCGCTACAATTAACCCTCGTTTCAATCCAAAAAGCAATCCGGATAAAAAAGTAATAAGTGTAATAAATTCGACATTAGGAACATATAAAAATGCAAATCCAAGTCCCCAAAATAATGCAAGAAATATTCCCACTTCACTGATTTTTTTATTATCTTGAAATATTTCAAATATTCTATTTTCTTTCTTTTTCATTCTCTTTATGATTTTTCTTGTAAAGCGGAACTCTAAAATAATTACTAAGTGAAGTCCAATTATTATCACCAATATCATTTTCTACAGCTTGATTATACATATTCATTCGAGCATCTAATTCGTCAAGATAATGGACAATAATTGCTTCCGGAAATGCCGGTTTCTTTGGAGATTGATATTCGTATTTACCTTGATGAGAAAGTATGATATGTTCAATTTTGAAAGCCAATTCTTCAGGAAAATCGTCAATCTTTTTTATCATGTTTTGAATCATTGAATAACCAATCACAATATGACCTAAAAAATTCCCCTCATCTGTGTAAATATTATTAGGAAAACCACTTAATTCTTTTAATTTACCAATATCATGAAGCAGAATTCCGGTTACTATTAAATCTTTGTCTACTTCATAATTTTTAATAGCAATAAGCCCCATTCTTAATACCGATTCAATATGCTCAATAAAACCTCCAACAAAAGCATGATGCAATTTCATACTTGCCGGAAATTTCAAAATATCATCTTTGTTCTGATAATATATTTTTTTAACTAGTTCCTTTAAAAATGGATTGCTTATATTTTCAATTGCCTTTTGAATATTTTGCCATAATTGGTCAACATTTTTTTCTGTAGTTGGTAAAAGTAACTTCCAAGAGAATCCTTTATCGGCAAATTCTGATTCTTTTATTCCTACTATCTTTTCAATATTTAATTGATTTTTTGCGTTATATTCTTCAACAATTGCTTTAACACCAACTGCCATACCGACATCAATTTTATCATTTATCTTTTTGGCATTATCCCAAATTTTACCTGAGATCATTCCAGTTGCATCACTTAAAAAAATATCCAAATATAATTTGTTGCCACGAGTTAATCTCAAATTTTTACTTTTAAGTAATAAATAACTCCACACTTCATCCTGATTCTCGTACTCTTTTATTGTTCTTAATTTATTTTTTTGTATCATAAATAATTCCTCCTAACTTGGAAAATAAATTACCAAAATAACTTATTTTTAATAAATAAAAACATTTTTCTAAACAATTGAACAAACCTTAAAAGAATTCATTCATTATGATAACTTCAACTTACCGTTTTTATCAAAATTTTTCACTTTACCATCAATGATAATTCCAGTAACTCCTCTATACCATATTGATTCAAAATAAGGATTAAAAACATGAATATTTTCTTTTGACTCCTTTAAAATATCTGTTGAACTATGTTTATCTTTTGACCAATCCGATGGAGCAATATTCATTGCTTTACTGGAATCTGCAAGTATATAAAATGGAACTTCTCTCTCATAGGCGATTCTTAATGCAGAATGTGTGCCGATCTTATTTACAAAACCACCTTCCCAATACCAATCAGCACCAACAAATACAATATCACTCGAATCAATCGCGAGCTCCATTGCAGCATCTGTATATAAAGAAACCGGAATGTCTGTGGTTGATAAAAATTTCGCAAGCGCCGTTCCCTCACAAACTGGACGAGCTTCTGTTGTTGCAACGGAAATTGGAATTTCCTGTTCTACTGCATTCATAATTAATTTTCTTACAATTGAACTATGACTAAATGTAAATATTTTATTATTTTTTTTAATTAATTTTAATGATTCTTTAATAGTTAATTCAATGTTTTCATTTATTTTTTCCTCAAAATCATTTAACAATTTTATTAAATTACCTTTATTGTTATTAATATAATGATTAAGATTTGGAAAAAGTGCCACTAATGGATGTGCCTTAATAACTTTCTTATAAAAATAATTCATATTTTCTTTTTTTGCTTTTAAAGACAAATTTTTATTTTCAGTAAAGAATCTCTTTAAAACATGAATATATTTAAATAATAAAGTTGTAGCACCTGCTTCTTGTTCCATTAAAAGCGCTTCAAATTCAGGATAACGTTTCATAACTTTTTACTCCCTTTGGTAATTTGACATTACTTGAATTTTCATCTTCTATTAATTTTTTCTGAAATTCGAATAATTTGCTAATTTCTTCAATAGATTTATCCAGGTTTTTTAAAGCTTTCTTCGCCCTACCAAATTCACCTTTTCTACGACTTAATTCAGCAATATAATAATATAACATTGATCTATTTTTATTAGATTTTTTACTTTCTAGCAAAGTTCTGCCAAAATATTGAATAGCATTCTCTCTATATTCATTAGCTTTATCTGGTAAATTATTATCATCATATAACCACGCAATTCTTAAATTACAATCAGCAAGTAAGAATGCAGAACTTTCTTTTACGTTTAATATTTTTAAATAATTTTCAAATAAGTCATAAGTAGTTGGATTATTATCTGTAAAGTTTGTTAAATAATCCGTTGATTCAATATAGTTTTTAACTTCATTTAAATTGTCGGGTACAATAGAAAAATCGTGATCAATATAATAGCAATTGTGACATATTAATAACCAATCATCTAAAAGATCATCTTGAGTTGTATGGATTCTAAAATCCGAGTCAATAGATTCAATTTGAAAAACATTATCTTTTGGATTATTTGTAATCCTATTGCCACAAATCGGACATAGAATATTATTTTCTTCATTTTCCATATATTACCAAGATAATTTAATAAAATTTAATGATTTTTTTTAATTAATAAAAATTTAAAATTTAATTTTTAACCATTTTTTCTGTGGAAAATCGGTTGTAAACATTTTATTTATTATTTCTATCGCCTTTTTATGGTTTTCCCAAGCAACTTGTTCTATTGCTTCTTCAAAAGTCAACCAATTAAATTCACTATGTTCTTTACTTAATTTCACAGAAGTGTTTTTAACATCAGCTACGAACACCGGAACAAGATTAAAACGATCCTGTTTCACCTCATAAAAATTACTTGTAAAATCTGTTACATAAAGATCATTTGGAATTAGACCTGTTTCCTCTTTTAATTCTCTCAATGCTGCTTTCCAAGCGGTTTCATTTTTTTTAATTTTTCCATGAACACAATGATAAATTCCTTCATATTGCAATCCAACATTGCGTTTCATTATCAAAAATCTAATTTCTGAAAAACTACGATTTATTACCCAACAATCAATAACGCGAGTTATAATTTTAGTCATTTTAATTCAAAACATTTTAATTAAAACGGCAGATCATCATCCTCATTTTGATTATCATCAGGTTTTGCTTTCTGTTTCGAATAATTTTGTTGAGAACTATCACCTTTTCCTAACATTGTTATTGTCTCTATCATTACATCAGTTGTATATCTGTCGTTTCCATCTTTATCTTGCCATTTCCGAGTTTGTAATCGGCCATCAATATAAACCAAACGGCCTTTTGAAATGTAATTACTAATATAATCTGCAGTTTTACCAAATGCAACGCATCGATGCCATTCCGTTTTTTCTGTATATTCAGTATCTTCCTTTCTTTTGAATATCTGATTAGTTGCAACACTAATATTCACAACATGTATATTAGAAGAAGTTGATTTAAGCTCAGGATCTTGTCCTAAATGCCCCACTAATATCACTTTGTTCATTGAATTCTTATGCATATTATCCCCCTATTAATTTATTAATAATTTGTTTTTATCAATTTAAGAAAATTGTTTATTCCATTGTTGTTTGAAATAATAAATCCGTAAAAAGTTTTTTCCTGATGATTAGCAATTATTGCCTGATAAACCATATTGGGAGTATTTAATAAAATTGCACTATCGTAATTTACTATTCCAGCAGCAATAACGATTTTTTTCGATGAATTAATATTTATCACTTCTTTTATTCTGTCATCAACTACATAAGGAAAAGACATATCCGGAAATCGTTGTCCATATTTTTCATTGTTCTTACCAATTAACGGATTAGAGCCAGAATAGTTAATGTGATCCTTAACCCAAAATATCTCATGTTCTCTTACCTTATCATTTTCTTCAGTAATAATAACATTTTCACTATTTTTTGTTATATTGAAATACTTTTTCGAATTTAAATATTTATTAACCTGATAAAATTTCCAATTATCTGGCAAATTTGGTATTTCTTGCAAATTTTTTTCTGTAATATGTATCCAGTAGTATTTATTTTTTGTCATTTTATATTATATTTTATTAATTAAAATATTTCTAATAATTATTTTCTACTTCCAAAAATGCCTCTGCCAATCCTTATCATTGTCGCTCCTTCTTGAAGTGCAATTGTATAATCATTTGTCATTCCCATTGACAATTCATTAAAATGAATATTATCCGTTTCATTTTTTTTATTTACTTCTAAAAGTCCTTTCAATTGTTTAAAAGATTTTCTAATCTCATTTTTATTTTCTGTTAACGGACTGATCGTCATTAAACCAACTATCTGTATATTTTTATACTTGTGTAATTCTAAAATAAAATTCTCTAATTTTTCAGGATCAACACCACCTTTACTTTTTTCACCTGAAGTATTAACTTCTATTAAACATTTAATTTGCGATTTAGAATTATCAATTTTTTTAACGATTTTTTCTCTATCCAAACTGTGAATAAAGTGAAAATTATCAAGCACTTTATTAACCTTATTAGATTGTAGTTTTCCTATATAATGTCTTTCAATCCCCGGAAAGCTTTCTTCTTTAAATTTAGCAAGTGCATCCTGTACTTTATTTTCACCAATTATTTTTACACCTGCATTAATAGCCGTTTTAATTTTTTCAACACTAAATGTCTTGGTAACACCGATAAGTTTAATTTTTTTCGGATTCTGACTGAATTTATGAATATTTTCATTTATTACATTTATTCTATCAATGTAATTCTGTAATGACATTGTCATTCACCTTCTTCATCTTCCTTTTCGGCAACATAAGCAACAGAACTCAAATTGTCATCTTCCTTTAAGTTGATTAGTTTTACGCCTTGTGTATTTCTTGAATAAGTGCTTATCTTATTTATTGGCATTCTGATCATCAATCCTTTATTAGAAATTAACATCAGATCGTCTTTCTCAACCACTTCTTTTAATGCGATCATTTTACCAACTTTTTTATTCGTTTTCAGTGTTATTACACCTTTTCCACCACGATGTTGAGCACGATAATCTTTTATTTCTGTACGTTTTCCCAAACCATTTTCACTAACAGCAAGAACAGTTACATCTTCACGACTTATAGTTACCATATCAATGACAACATCATCTTGTCCAGCTAATGTAATACCTTTAACACCGGTAGAATTTCTACCAACTTCACGCACATCTTTCTCGTGAAAACGAATTGCCTTTCCTTCCCTTGATCCTAATAGAATATCTTGGTGTCCATCGGTTATTTTCACATCAACAAGATCATCGCCTTCACGAAGATTAATTGCAATAATTCCATTAACTCTAGGATTACCGTAAGCAGATAATGCTGTCTTTTTTATCGTTCCATTCTTAGTTGCCATAACAATATTTTTATCTTCTGAGAATTCTCTTACATTTAGAAAAGCCCTAACTTTTTCACCCTTTTCAGATTGTAATAAATTTACAATTGCTCTACCACGAGTTGCTCTACCTGACAATGGAATTTTATGAACTTTTAACCAATATACTTTACCAAAATTTGTAAAAAATAGTAAATATTCATGAGTAGAAGCAATAAATAGATCCTCTACGAAATCTTCATCTTTCATTCCGGCACCGCGTTTACCAACTCCTCCTCTTCTTTGAGCTCTATAGCCACTAACAGCGGTTCTTTTTATGTATCCCTTATGCGTGATAGTTATTGCCATATCTTCATCAGCGATCATATCTTCCACGGTAAAATCTTCACTATCTGCCATCATTTCTGTTCGTCTTTCATCACCATATTTTTTCTTTATTTCTTTAAATTCATCGGTCATTATTTCCATTCGTTTAGATCTGTTATCTAAAATAAAATTCAACTTTTCAATTAATTTTAACAATTCCAAATACTGTTGAACAATTTTTTCCCTTTCCAAACCGGTTAATTTTTGCAATTTCATATCAAGAATAGCTTGAGCTTGGATCATTGATAAAGCAAATCTTTTTACTAAATTATTCTTAGCATCTGAGGCACTTGCAGATTTTTTTATTATTGCAATAACTTCATCAATATTATCTAATGCAATTTTCAATCCTTCCAAAATATGAGCATCGGCTTCTGCTTTTTTCAAATCATATTTTGTTCGTTTTACAATAATTTCATGTCGATAATCAATAAAATGCATTAAGGTCTCTTTCAATGACAATACCTTTGGGATTCCATTCACTAAAGCCAATAAAATTATACCAAAAGTACCTTGCAACTGTGTGTGTTTATAAAGATTATTTATCACCACTTCAGGAATTGCACCTTTTTTCAATTCAAATACAATTCTGATACCATCTTTATCTGATTCATCTCGTAAATCACTTATATCCTCAAGAACTTTATCTCTGATCAATTGAGCTGTTTTCTCTAAGAGTTTGCTTTTATTAACTTGAAATGGAATTTCGGTAACCACAACTTGCTCTCTATTATTTCGAACCTGCTCCACACTTGCTCTTGCTCTTATGGTAATTTTTCCTTTTCCGGTTTCATATGCAGATTTTAATCCCATTGATCCAAAAGCCAATCCACCTGTAGGAAAATCAGGTCCTTTAACATATTCTCTGATTTGAGAAATATCAAGTTCTGGATTTTCGATCAAAGCAATAAGTGCATCAATTATTTCACTTAAATTATGCGGTGGGATATTTGTTGCCATTCCAACAGCAATTCCAGAAGCACCATTGATCAATAAATTTGGCACCTTAGTGGGTAGTACTGTCGGTTCTGTCAATGAATCATCAAAATTCGGAACAAATTTCACCGTATCTTTATCAATATCATTTAACATATCACTGGCAACTTTTTGCATTTTAGCTTCTGTATATCTCATTGCAGCGGCATTGTCACCATCAATTGAACCAAAATTTCCTTGCCCATCAACAATTAAATAGCGCATTGCAAATTCTTGAGCCATACGCACCATAGCAAAGTAAACTGATGTGTCACCATGCGGATGATACTTTCCAAGTACTTCTCCAACTATACGAGCTGACTTTTTATATATTTTATTATGTTGTAAACCTAATTCGTGCATACCATAAAGTATTCTCCTGTGTACAGGTTTTAACCCATCTCTTACATCCGGAAGTGCTCGTGAGACAATAACCGACATAGAATAATCTAAATAAGCGTCTCGTAATTCTTCCTCAATATCAATTTGAAATATTCTTTCATTCGCCAAAATTACACCTTTATAATTTTAATTCTATATATCTAAATTTTTAACATATTTCGCGTTTTTCTGAATAAAATTTCTACGCGGTTCCACTACTTCCCCCATCAATATGGAAAACATTCTATCTGCACCAGCAGCATCATCAAGAGTTACTTGTTTCACAGTTCGGAATTCCGGATCCATAGTGGTATTCCATAACTGATCGGGATTCATTTCACCTAAACCTTTATAACGAGAAATTGTTATTTTACTCTTACTCTCTTTTTTCCATCTTTTAATAATATTTTCCATTTCATCATCATTAAAAGCCCATTGCTTTTTTTTCCCTCGTTTAATTAAATATAAAGGAGGTTGAGCAATATAAATATGTCCTCCGGTTATCAAATCACCCATATGACGAAAGAAAAAAGTCAATAGTAATGTTCGTATATGGGCTCCATCTACATCTGCATCGGTCATTATTATTATTTTATGATATCTTAACTTGCTAATATCAAATTCATCTTGACCAATTCCCGCTCCAAATGCTGTAATCATTGCGCGAATTTCTTTATTCTTTAACATTTTTTCCATTCGGGATTTTTCAACATTAAGGATTTTTCCTCTTAATGGTAAAATCGCTTGAAAACGCCTATCTCTTCCTTGCTTTGCTGAACCGCCTGCAGAATCACCCTCAACTATATAAATTTCGCTTAAAGCCGGATCTTTTATAGAACAATCTGCTAATTTTCCCGGTAGACTGCCTCCATCAAGAATACTTTTTCTACGAGTAAGTTCTCTAGCTGCTTTTGCTGCTTCTTTCGCTTTGGCAGCTAAAATACTTTTTTCAATGATCTTTTTTATTACACTTGGATGCTGTTCAAAATATTCATTCATTCCTTCAGAAATAATACTATCAACAATTCCCTTAACTTCACCATTACCCAATTTTGTCTTTGTCTGCCCTTCAAATTGTGGTTCTTGCACTCGGACAGAAATAACCGCAATTATTCCCTCACGAGTATCATCTCCACTCAATGAAAAATTTTTCTTTTTCATCTTATTAAAAAGATTATTTTTTGAGGCATAATTGTTTAAAGATCGAGTAATAGCTGTTTTTGCACCGGTTAAATGAGTTCCTCCTTCAACTGTATTTATACAATTTACAAAAGAAAAGAAATTTTCCGAATAACTATCGTTATATTGGAAAGCAAATTCAACTTCAACTTCATCTCTTTCGGCAGAAACAAACACAGGCTTAGCATGTAACGGATGACGCGTCTCGTTAATATATTTCACAAATTCAACAATTCCACCTTTATATTGGAACATTTCGGATTCATCATTTATTTCGTCTGTTATTGTTATCTTGATATTTTTATTTAAAAATGCTAGTTCTCTCATTCTTTCGCTTATAACTTCAAAATCAAAATGAATTTTCGGAAATATTGTTTCATCTGGAATAAATTTAACAGATGAACCTGTTTTTTTCGACTTTCCAACTATTGTTAACTTACCAATCGGATACCCTTTCGCGTATTCTTGTTGAAATATTTTGCCTTTCCTTTTGATATCTACAATACATTTACTCGATAATGCATTTACAACCGAAACACCAACACCGTGTAATCCTCCCGATACCTTATAACTGCCTTTATCAAATTTTCCACCTGCATGTAGTTGAGTCATTATCACTTCTACACCTGGTTTTTTCTCAGTTGGATGAATATCTACTGGCATTCCTCTACCATCATCAGATACGCTAACCATATTATCTTTATGAATTGTAATTTCTATATGAGAACAATAACCGGCTAATGCTTCATCAATTGCATTGTCAACAACTTCATAGATCAGATGATGCAATCCTCTTTTTCCTGTGTCCCCAATATACATTGCCGGTCTTTTTCTTACTGCTTCAAGTCCCTTTAATACCGTAATTTTATTGGATTGATATGTTTCTTTCTGTTTTGTCATTTCCTCTCTCTTTATGAATAAATCTTATTACACAAATTTAATATCTTTAATAATTTTGTTTCCTAATTTATTTTCATATTTTCTTATTATTTCTTCTTTTAACATTACTAACTCATTTCTCCAAACACTATTTTTCACCTTGACAATCATTTTCCCACTTATTATTTTAATAGGCGTCGTTACATTTGCAACCCTTTTCCCAACTATTTTTGTCCACATTTTTAACGCTTTATATTCATCAATTGCACTTTCATCTGCTACACTTTTAACAATATCCCAATATATATTATCCATCTTTTTCATTATGTATAATTTAACAAAAATATATTAAATAATCACTAAAAAAAAGAATTATTTTAACTAATTTTTTAATTTAAATAATAGAAATATTTTGTTATAAAATCATATTCTATCTACTAAAAAATAGTAGTAATTATAGATGTGTATTAAAAAATACTATTTCATATTCAACAAATATTTCTTATATTATTTTATGGGAAAAAGAGAAAACAAATAAATGGACAGATTCTTACAAAAAACAAAATTGTTAAATTATAACCATAAAATTATTGAAGATCTAAACTTCAAAAAAAAATGGGCACATTTAACTAAATATGAAAAAATTAAGCAAATTTACAACTTTGTTCAAAACGAAATTTTGTTTGGTTATCCTGAATCTGATAATGTAAAAGCATCTGATGTTTTAGAAAAAAAATATGGAAATGGAATAACAAAATCTATATTACTCATGGCACTATTACGCTCAAATGGGGTTTCTTGCAAATTCAAGGGATTGAAAATTAAAAAAAATATCCATAATGGAGCGGTCAAAGGTATCGCTTATTTATTATTTCCACAAAAAATGATTCATGGTTGGGCAGAAGTATTTTATAAGGATCAGTGGGTTGTTCTAGAGGGTGTTACAGTTGATAATAATTACTTAAATAAAATTCTATCAATGTATCCAAAAAGAGAAAAGGAATTTAATGGGTATGGAATTGCGTTAATTGATCAAAATAAAATTAATAACTCTTGGAATGAACAAAACACATTTGTTCAAAGAGGAGGAATTGTCGAATATTTGGATATATATAATTCCCCAGATGATTTTTTTGAATATTATAAACAAACTTTGACTGGAATAAGAAGGATACTTTATAAAAAATTATTTATGAAAAAAATAAATAAAAAAGTTATGAAAATTCGTAATGGTAATTTAAAAATAAAATAAAGCTATTTTATCGTAAGTAAATAATTTTCCTTTTTTTCTAATTTCACTCTTATCATAACCCAAAAATAATAAAACAATAATGCAATAAATATTCCGTAGATCATTCCTATAAAAATATCAAACGGATAATGTTTCCCTACATAAATACGAGAATATCCTACTAAAAATGCAACAATAAAATATAAATATCTATATCTAAAATAAAAAATCGCCAAAAGAGTTGCGACAGCAAAAAAATTGGATGCGTGATTTGATGGCATTGACCATTTTCCGCCTCTCCCTGTTAATATTCTAATATCTTCTAATGCTCTATTCAATCCCGGACTAATATCTTCATAATATTTCATAGCTCTTGAAGGTCTGACTCTTTTTATATTTGGTTTCAACCAATTATAAGCAGAATAATCGGAAAAACTAACCGCCAATATCATTAAAATAAAAACAATCTTTCCTCTTTTTTTGTCAAAGAAAATAGCAAAAACGGAAAAAGCTAATAAAGGAGCAATCCAAAATATTTTTCCTGTTATTAATACAAAAAATACATCCAATATAGGATGTATTAATTTTTGATTAACTAAAATAAATAGTTGATAATCAATGTTTTGTAAAAATAAAATCACTATAACACAAAAAACATATTTTATTTTTTATTGATAGTTTTGTTATTTGATGGTTTTTCTACTTCATTCACTTTCTTGAATTTCTTCATCATATTTTGATATTCATTCTTATCATCAATGATTCCAAAGAGCTTATAAATACCTGCTTTTTTCATACAACTAACAACTTTGGGTTGAGGAAATGCTAAGGTACATTTTCCTCCTTTACCTTGAGAATACCTTTTTGCCAATAATAATGTGCTTAGTCCATTACTATTATTAATTTTTACTCGTTTGAAATCTAAAATAATATTTTTCACATCTTGTTTAGATAATGCAGATGCAAGACCTCTTTTATATTGAACAATTCCCAAATCGCTTAGTACTATATCCTTTGCCTTAAATAGTATTGTATCATTAAAATATTTACTTGTAAAATACATAATATTCCTAATCAATTATTATTATTTATTTTCAATCATCTCTAAGTTTGCTCGTGGTAATAATACTTCTTTTTTAGTTTCCCATATTTTTATTTTTGCAACACGAGCTAAAGAACCTGATTCTAATTTTTGTAATTTATGTGGAAGTCCGGATACACTCCCTATCATTCCAAAATATGGTGCACGAATTATTCTTACCTCTGTACCAATATCCATTCCAATTATTTCTTGTTTAGGAGAGTCTTTTTTTAAGTCTGCTTTTACTGGAATAATCACTTCCGGACGAATCACACCTGCACGAATCTGAGTCGCACCATTAATGGACGCAACATCTCCTTCATGTTTTTTCAGTAATTCAAATGTCTGTTTTGCCATATGAATTTCACCAAATCCCTCAGTTAAAATCAATGTTGTATTAACATCTTCCTGTCCGGTTATTGCTACACCGATATCGTACCCAATTATTTTTTTAATATCATTGTAGTTAAATCCACCAACAACAATTCCTTTCACTTTCATTTTTAATGCTTTTTTGAAAGCTGAATGCGTTAAAAATGCTCCACCAACAATAATTTTATCTTTACAACTTTCATCTATCATTTTTTCTTCAATAGGATCATCTTGCATAGAAGTAACAATTTTTATTTTTCCTCTTTGCTCTCCACCAATACCAAAAACCCCTTGAATAAATGCTGCTTGAGTTTTTACAACTACTCCTTCATCTGCAATAATTTCATCAACAACACCATTAACATAAGCATTTACTGCTACAGGAATTGGACTTTCTCGTAAAATCGCTTGACCGGTAATATGTGAAAATGATTCTAATGTTCCATCAATAGGAGCTTGTACAGAACTTTTAAACAGTCCAAATATTCCATTCGTTTCAGCAATTACCTCACCTTCTTTTATTGGATCACCCTCTTCTTTTTTCATAAAATCATTTATATCAGCCGGTTCTATATTTAATTTATTTGCAATATTTGTAGGAATTATGTTACCAGGTAAATGTGTCTTTGCTACTTCATCAACTGCAGCTACATTTTCTCCTACTTTTCTTAATATTTCACCCTTGATCGGTAATTGTCTTGCTTTCTTTACTGTTGTATTTGGTACCACTTTTAAACCCGGAATATAAGCATGTGCCATTTTATCCTCCTATTGTCTCAAAAATAAATCATTACTTTTTATTATTGAATATATTATTAATTTTCATCAAATTCTTTTATTGCTTTACTCCATTCCTGTAATTTCTCAACTCTCTCTTTTGGATCTTCTGGAATAATAAAAGGTCGCCTTCCCCTTGCATCAATTATTATTCCCACAGATCCTCCATAAACTTTTGTATTTACAACTTCACCGGGACCTGAACCAACATCGATTTTTCTTGAAGCTGGAGTTATTGTTGCAGGAATTGCAGTATAAGGTGCTTCTATAAGTAGAAATTCACCGTATTTCATTGTCCTGTCAAATTTTGTACCATCTGGCAAATCCAATTCAACTTTAATATAATCTTTACCATATTTTGATTTCCCTACTGGAGCGATGCATGTTCCTAAGCGAATTAAACAATCTTTATTAAAAACTTCAGTAGCAGCGTGTTCATTTACACTTGCTAAAACGCCTAAATGTGGCATCATAAAAATTGAATCTACTGCAATTTGAGTAACACCTTCTGGTAAAAATGCATCTATCATCATTTTTGCAGCTTGATTTCTCCTTGGTGCATGTGACAAAACTCCCCCACTTCCAACCATTAGATCTAAATCCATCATATCCACTAATGTAACACCGGAAGCTGTCTGTTCAAATGCATCGGAAATAGTTCTTTCTCTTTGCACTCCTTTAAGTCCAACAGCAAATGATTTATGTTGTTTGAATGATAATCTCAATGCTTCTCTCGCAATTGCCTGTTCAAGTTTCAATTCTTCTAATGATTGAGGAATTGTGGTTGGACGTATCATTTTATTCCCAATACGGTTTCTTAACTCCACTTCATTAATTTCAAATGGAACCCATCTTTGAATATTTGGCAATGTGGCTTCTGCTAATACGTTTGAGATAGAATAACTCATTCCTAGATTTGCACTTACAGTTCTATTAAATACAGGTTTTTTTGATTCAAGATCTTTAAAAACTGAAAATATATCCGTAGTAGCACCACCAATATCAACACCAACAACAGTTATGTTTTCATTCCTTGCAATTACTTGCATGATATATCCAACTGCTCCGGGAGTAGGCATAATATCTGCATCTGTCATAGCCATTAATTTTTTATATCCCGGTGCTTGTGCCATTACATGTTCCATAAACAAATCATGAATTTTATCACGAGCCGGACCAAGATTTTCACTTTCTAATGTAGGACGCAAATTTGAGACAACACTTAAATCACTAATTTTATCTAAATTTTTCTCAACTTCTCCGGATGCTTTTTTATTACCTGCATAAATAACCGGCAATTTATAATTCATTCCTAACCTAGGTTGAGGATTCGCAGCTTTGATTAATTCTGATAATTCCACAACTGTCTTTATATTACCTCTGTCAGTACCTCCGGATAGAAGTATCATATCCGGTCGTAAATGTCTAATCCTGGATATTTTTTCGTGTGCCAATCTCCCATCATTTGCAGCAATAATATCCATCACAATTGCACCAGCTCCAAGTGCTGCTCTTTCTGCTGATTCAGCACTCATAGCCATCACTAATCCAGCTACCATCATCTGTAATCCACCACCCGCAGAACTTGTAGAGATATAGATATCTACTCCTTTATCATCTTTTTGAGGAGAAATAATCTTATCACCATCCATCAGCTGTCTTTCGCGAAGTTCTTCAACCTCCTTTACACTATTCAACACACCACGTGTTACATCTTCAAAAGGCGCCTCTACGGTTGTTGGAGCTTCACCTCTTGTAACCAATCGATAGACATCATCCCTTTTTTCAATTAGAATTGCTTTTGTAGTAGTGCTACCACAATCGGTTGCTAATATTGAACGAATTTCTTTTTTTATCACTTTAACACCTCAATTATTTTGTCAAAAACTCATGCGTAATTTAAACAATTAATTTACAAATCGCAAATATAAATATAACAAAAATATCGGAGCTGCTAAAGCTAAAGAATCGAATCTATCTAAAACTCCTCCATGCTCCATTAATAAATTAGACGAATCTTTTACATCGATAGTTCTCTTTATTTTCGATTCTACAAAATCTCCTAATTGACCAAAAATACCTGTAATTAATGCCATTGCTAGATAATCCCAAAAATTAAAGAAATTTATCACATTAAATTTAAATGCAATTAGATAAACAATTAAACTTCCAAAAATTCCAGCAATTGTACCTTCCCAAGATTTATTTGGACTAACAGAAGGATAAATTTTATTTTTCCCATAAGCCATTCCAAAGAAATATGCACAACAATCACAAATCCAAATACCGAGGAACAATAGAATTCCCAGTAACCAACCTGTATTATAAGGAACAGAGATCAATTTTGGAAATTCTCTAATTAAAACCAAGGCACTAATACTTAACGCGGGATAAATAAAAGCACCAATTCCCAAATATAAATTATTAATAAAATTTTTCTTATAAAAAAGCATTAAAATTATGGAATTTATCGAAAATAAAAGTAACATTAATAAAACTACATATTCGAATTTATTATAATAAAGTGAAACAACACTCAGTGAAGCAATAAGAATAGTGCTGATTTTTAAAAATATTGATGGAAATTTTGTTAATTTTAATAATTCCCATAATGACAATCCAATAACAATAATAATAAATACCAAATAATAAATTTTACCAATATAAACCAATAAAATTAATATCGGTACCGAAATTACAGAAACAAAAATTCTATTAATTAATTTTTTATTCATCTTTTCCTCTATATATTTTTTATTTTTTTAAATATTTTTATAGCATCTTCTGTATCATCATCATTTATGTGAAGATGAAAAACGACTCTAATAATTGAATCACTTAATGATAACGACTTCAAACCAAATTTTTCTAATTTATTAGTAATTTTTTCTGCATTATCTTTACCAACTTTTATTATCACAATATTGGATTGAACATTTTTTAAATTGATTTCAAAACCGGATATTTTATTAACCTCTTCAGCAAAATACCTTGCATGCCTATGATCATCTTTCATCTTTTCTAAATTATTATTAAGTGCATAATCCACTGCTGCAGCTAACAAACCAATTTGTCGCATTCCCCCACCAAGTTGTTTTCGTTTTCTCAATGCTTTTTCTATATGTCTTTTTGTTCCTAACAACATTGACCCGACCGGTGCTCCCAATCCTTTACTAAAACACACACTTATTGTATCAAAATATTTTCCATATTCTTTAAATGAAACTCCGGTGCTTATATGAGCATTCCAAATTCTCGCTCCGTCAAGATGCAAAGGTATATTATTTTTATCTGCAATTTTTTTTATACCTTTTAATTTTTCCAAAGAAAGAATAATGCCACCGGCTTTATTATTTGTATTTTCAACTGCAATTAAGGTTGTGGGTGCATGATGAATATCATCCCATTTTGATATATTTTTTTCAAGCATTTCCAGATTGAAAATTTCATCTCCACAATCTAACGGTTTGATTTGCACACCAGATATTATTGATGGAGCAGCACTTTCATAAACATAAATATGAGCATTTTTATCACAAATAATTTCAGTTCCCGGTTGTGTTTGAATTGCAATTGCTATTTGATTGCTCATCGTTCCACTTGCCATAAAAAGACCTGCTTCCATTTCAAACATTCGAGCAATTCGATCTTGCAAATTATTAACAGTAATATCATCTCCCAAAACATCATCACCAACAACTGCATTTGCAATTACTTTTCGCATTGCTTTTGTCGGTTGAGTAACGGTATCACTTCTCAAATCAATTATTTTCATATTTTATCACCTTTTATAAATTTTTCTCTTTTGTTCTTTGAAAATGAAGCATGCTTCCTTGTTTTACTAATATCTATTTTATATTGTTCATTTTTCGTTCATTGCTATTAACCATCATTTCCCTTGCTTGAATCAACCCATGCTTTTTCCCTGCATCTATCCACTGTGAATCGGAATGGTCAAAACCTTGTATCAAATAATTATTTGCTAAATTTAAATATAATTCAATGATAGAAAATTTGTTTTCTTTTGGCATTAATTCAAATATTTTTGGTTCAATAATATGAATCCCACTAAATGCCATTTCCTTCAAAAAGTTCTTCATTTCCTTTACAATTTTCTCTTCACCATTTTTCTGATTTTTCCAACCAACTAATTTGTTACCTTCATTAAACAACAAATATTTCGATGATCTTCGTTTTCGAATAGCTAATGTAACTAAGGCATCCGATCTTTTATGAAATTTCATCATTTTACTTAAATTTATATCAGATACAACATCAACATTAAATAACAAAAATGGTTCTTTATCAAAAAACCAATGAACATTTTTTAAACCACCACCTGTATCCAACAATATCTCATCCTCATCTGAAATTGAAATGTTTGCAGAAAAATTATTTTCACTTATAAATGTTCTCATTTTTTCAGCAAAGTGATGAACATTAATTATTATATCATTAAAATCAAATTTTGTGATCGTTTTTATTGCATTTTCCAAAAGGGTAATATTATTAACTTCAACCAGTGCTTTGGGAATATTATTTGTAATCGGTTTTAGTCGAGTACCATAGCCAGCTGCTAATATCATTGCTTTCATATAATTATTAACTCTCGAGTTCTCTATGATTTAAATTTACTGAGATATCAAATTTATTTTCCAAATGTTTTGATAATTTTTCAGCACAATAAACAGAACGATGTTGCCCTCCTGTACAACCAAAATTAACTAGCAAATCTGTAAAATTTCTACTTATATAATTTTCAACTGTTTTATCCACTAAAACAAAAGCATTTGTTAGAAAATCATTTATCTCAGTTTCATTTTCTAAAAACTCTTGTACAATTTTATCTTTCCCGATCATATTTTTATATTCATCAATTCTTCCGGGATTTAAAATTCCCCTACAATCAAAAACAAATCCGCCACCATTGCCTTTTGCATCTCCGGGAATCCCTTTTTTATATGCAAAACTATTTATACGAACTTGTAAATTATTTTTTTTATTACCAATTTTTTTTAGATATTTTGATTCTACTACATTATTCAATGCTTCCATCAAAATTGGTATTTCAATCGGTAAGTCAATATTTTTTAAAATGAATTTCAAGTTTTTTATTGCATAAGGAATACTTTTCAAAAAGTGTTCTTTTCGTTCATAAAATCCTCTAAATCCATAAGCACCCATTGCCTGCATTATTCTTATTAAAACATATCCGTAATATTGCTTAACAAATTTTTGTTCATCAATTTTAACATAATTCTGTAATTTATTAATATAATGTTTCAATAATTCTTCACGAATATGATCTGGAATATTTGCCTTTGCATCATAAAGTAAAGATGCAACATCATATTGCAATGCTCCTTTTCTACCACCTTGATAATCAATAAAATAAATTTTGTTATCTTTCAACATAATGTTTCGCGATTGGAAATCCCTATATAAAAAGAAATTATTTTCAACATCTAATAAATAATCACAAAACTTTTGAAAATCATCCTCTAATAATTGTTCATCAAATGAAACTTTTACTAATTTTAAAAAATAATATTTAAAATAATTTAGATCCCACATCATAGATTGACGGTCAAATGACTTGCGAGGATAGCATTTAGAATAATCTATTTTTTTATCAACATTTATCTGAATTTTTGGAAGTATGGTTAAAATGTTTTTATAAAGATCAATTAAATTTTGTGGAAATATTCCCTTTTGATAGACATTAGACAAAAATTCGAAAAGTGTTTTATCACCCAGATCTTCCTCAAGATAAACATTTTTCTTCAAATCAGATTGATAGATTTTCGGAGCATTTAAATCGTTTTCTAAAAAATGTTTTGTGAATTCAATAAAAGCAATATTTTCTTTTTTATCAGAATTATAAACACCAATTGCCGAATTGTTATCACTTCTTATACGATAATATTCCCTATTAGAACCAGAACGAGCTAATTTTGAAATATTTTTTACTTTTTCTTTAAATTGTTTTTCATAAATTTTAATTAATATTTGTCTTGTTTTTTCTTTCACTACTTTACCTATTATTTATCTTTTATTAATATTTCTATCTTTTTAACCAAGTTTCCGGATTTAAATTTTGTTTTTCATCCCATATTTCAAAATGAAGCATATCACCTTTTACAGATCCACTATCACTTACTTCTGCTATTGTTTGGCCGGATTTTACATAGTCGTTTTCTTTTATTTTAATTCCATCAACATGAGAGTATACTGTAAAAAAACCATTTTCATGAAAAATAATAACTGTATTTCCATATCCACGTAACCATGTAACTGATGTTACCATTCCATCCATTACAGATATTACACCTGTTCCTTTCTTTGCTTGAATATCAATACCCGGATTTTCTGTAACGGTTTTTAATCCAGGATGTACTTCCTTTCCAAATTTACTTATTACAGGACCATAAACGGGCCAGGGTATTTGTCCTTTTGCATAACTTTTTTTTCTCTTTCTCGCTTCTAATTCCCTTTGTCTTTTTAATTCTGCTAAATACTTTTCTTTGTTTTTTTCAATTTTACTTATCATATCCTTTATTTTCTGAAGAGATTCTTCTTTATTCTTTAACGATTCCATTAATGCTAATCGATTTTTCTTAACTTTAGCCAAACTATTGGTACGTTTACTTTTCATTCTTTGAAGATTAACATCTTCATATTTTAATTCATTTATTGTTTTTATTATCTCTTTTTTCCCATCATAGATTTGAACTGTTTTATTTTCAATATCACTTATTAAAAATTTTATTTTATCATATAATTTCTTATCTATCTCATTAATGATTTGAAAATACTTTAAACGATAAAATAATTCATTCATATTATCCGAATTAAAAATAAATGAATAAACATCATCATTATAATTCTTATAAAAACGTCTAACTCTATTCTTATACCTTTCTTTCAAATTTTCTTTTTGAACTACTTGATAGTTTTTTTTTGATTTCAATGCTTTTAACTTATTCTTTTGTAATTCTAATTTTTCCTTTTGGGTAGTAATTTTTTTATTTGTTAATGATATTTCACGCTCTGTCTGATTCAATTGCTCAAATAATGAACTCTCTGCTTGTCTTTCATTTTGAATACCTTGTCTTAATATGCTGATCTCATTTTCAATATTCTGTAATTCCCTATTTCTATTTTTAATCTTACGGTTATAATCAGATATACTTTCACAAAATATTGATTGTGAAATAGACAGTAAAACTATTCCTATTAATAATCGCATCCAATTCATACCTAAATTTACTTGTTCATTATATAATATTCAAGAATTTTATCTATTATTTTTATTTCACTCTTATAGAAATATTCATAAATTATATTGTATTAAAATAGAAGAGTATAAATGAAAAAGTATATAGAAAATCTAAAATGAAATTATTAACATTTGCCCACAAATCAGAATATAAAAATATTTTAAGTTTTACAAAAATTATTAAAACAGATAATGTTGATAAAAATATTCTACTAATGGAATTGGAATTTAAAAATAAAAAATTACATTTATTACAAACCGGAATCGGAAGAGATTCAACTGTCAAAGCTTTAGATTATTATCTACAAAAATATACTCCTGAATTTATCTATAATTTTGGTACAGTTGGTGCATTAAAAGATTATTTAAAAATATTAGGAATTGTAAATGTAAAAAATATATTTCTTGAAAATAATTTGAAATCATTCGATATTTCGATTTACAATAATATTAATGGTAAAAATGTTAACTTGTTAACAGTTGCAAAACCGATAATTAATAATACTGTAAAGGATACAATTAATAATCAAAATAAATATGATGTTGTAGATATGGAAGGTTATTTTATTACAGAAAAAGCAATTAAGAAAAAAATACCTATTAATATTATTAAAATTATTTCTGACAATGCAAATGATAATGCTACTAATTCATTCAATAAAAATTTAAAAAAGTGTTCTGATTTGTTTGGGAAGATAATTAAAGAGAACTGGTTATTTTTTTGAGTCAAGAGATCGAGATAAAAGGACAGTTTTTCAGTACATCTGCGATAAAATAACAAATTATATTATTTAATAAATATTCCATTAGAATCTATTTTTATTCCACTATTTGGGAAATCATCATTAGACAATTTATTTATTAATTTTAATGAATAATTTGATCTATCGATTACAGGAATTCCCGGATAATTTTGCTTTATTGGAATAATTTTTCCTGATACAAGTCGCCCATTCTTATCTAAAGATACTTTTAAAATTGCTGATTTACCCAAATTACCATCAAGATCAAATCTCTTATATGTTGCAAAATTACCAAGTGAATATGCAATTAATCTACTTTTATATACTTCCATTCCTCTCAATACATGCGGACCATGCCCAAAAATAAGATCAGCTCCGGCATCGATTACAGCATGAGTGAATTTTTTCAAGTTTCCACGATTTTCTTCATAATAATATTCAGTTGTATCAGAAACTCTCAAAGCATCTTCACCTTCGGCTCCACCGTGAAAAGATACAATTATCACATCATATTTTTGTGATAAATTTTTAATTATTTTTTTTGATTGTTCTATTTTTCTTAGATCATTAGAATGACTATATGGACAAAAGGCAATAAAAGCAACTTTAACATCTGCATTTTGTAATTCTGCATAAGTTTTTGGTGGACCGGACCATCCAATATTTAAATTATCTAATGCGTTAATTGTAGATTTACGACCATAAACACCAAAATCATTAATATGATTATTTGCAATGGATAGCAAATCAAATCCCGCCCTTTTCAGCAAATCTCCATATTTTATTGGCATTCTAAACACATAACAATTTTCACTACTATCGCATTTTGTTGTTTTACCGCTATCAGCTATACACCCTTCTAAATTGCCAATCGCAATATCACTATTATCTATAATTTTTGTTACATTTCTGAGTATATCTTTTCCATCATTGGGTGGTAAATAATTCTGTGGGAATGAGGTTCCTAACATAATATCACCAACACAACTTACAGTGAATGTGAAATTACTATCGGATAACGATGCATCTTTTTGTATAGCAAATAATATTTGAGATAATACAAAATTTAAAAGTAAAATAATTCTAATTGATCTTAACATCATTACCTATTTTTTAAAATTAAAAAATGCTTGCAAAGATCTTTACAAGCATTAAAAATAATATTCATAAAAATTTAATTTATAGTTTTTTTCTAATCCACATATACTTTATTGGATTTACTGATTGGCTTTTATATCTTATTTCATAATGTAAATGTGGACCGGTAGATCTACCTGTATTACCAACATATCCTATAAGATCACCTCGTTTTACACTCTGTCCTTTTTTCACTTTCATTTTACTCATATGACCAAAAATTGTACTATAACCAAATCCATTAATAATTTTGACAGTATATCCATATCCCCCAATATATTTGGCATATTTCACTTTTCCATCTGCAGTAGCATAAATTGAATTACCACTTCTTGTAGCAAAATCAATTCCATCATGCATTCCTATACGCCCAGTAAATGGATCCACTCTTTTCCCATAAGAAGAAGAAATATAGGCATTATTTTTTAACGGAGCAATTGTCGGTGTAGCATCAAGTTTTTGTTTTTTTCTTTTTAAAATTTCCGTAAGATTTTCGTAACTAATTAATGCAGATTGTAGTTCTTTTGATATTCGAGTTAGACTTTTATCAACATTTACCAATTTCGTTGCTTTTTGTGAATTTTCGTTTCCAACAAATAATTTTCTATTAACCCTACCACCTGTTCCTAATTCATCAATATTAATGTCGTTTTCAGGTAAATTTGAGTAAAGACGAATTGCTTTATCTTTTTCTTTAATATTATTGATCTTCTTATTTAGTTCAGATACTTTTTTTTGCATTAAATTTAACGACAATTCTAAATTGTCATTTTCTTTATACGCTTTAGCAATTTTTTTTTGATATTGAAATTTTGAAAATATTTTGGACACCCCAAATACAGAAATTGAAAGCAAAACAAAAATTACAATGAAAATACTAATAAAATGTTTCCAATTTAAATGCATTTCTTGCATTTCAGAACCATTTTCAATAAACAAAATATATTTCTTATTACTCATAACTTTTTCTCATTTTACACTAAATTCTATTTTACTAATTTAAGTTAATAATATTTTTCAACTTTGTCAAGTAATTTTTATTAATTCGCAGTTTTATATAGATATTCCGATATTGATACCAATACTATACCATTTGAAATAATATCAGGTATTTTTTTCTGTAACATTAATAAAGTATTTTTTCTTCCATGTCCAATTCCAATCGCTTTCCCATTTTTAATAGCAAGCTGAACCAATTTATCTATCTGTTGGGAAATATATTCTGAATCATTTTCATTATCAATAAAAATATCTCTTTTAGCGGTTGGAATATCATGTTTTTTCATAACTTTATATGCAATAGAATTTTTAAATGTAAAAGAATCAACAAATAATAAATCTTTGTTTTTAATAGTATTAGCAACTTTATTCATTGTTACTAAATCTGAAGTTGATTTTGAACCCATATGATTATTAATACCAATTGCCTGAGGTAAATCATTAATTGCTTTATCTATTCTATTTTCTATTTCATAACTATTCATTTCAGTCATAATGATATATTGTTTTTCGTCGCCTTTATAATCTATTGGTTCCATTGGTAAATGAATCAATAAATTATGATTTAACTTATCTATTTTTCTTGCTAATATTTTTGAAAATTGATGTCCTGGAATAACTGAAAAGGTTATTTCCTTTGGCAAATTGAAAAAACTATCAGATAAATCATTGTCAAAATATCCAAAATCATCAATAATTAGAGCTATTTTTCCCTTTACTTTTTTGGATGTACTTAATCTTATTATTACAAATGGTTCATTCTTATTATCAAGAATTTTAATAATATATTTACATTTTTTTAATTCACAATATTTGAAAGCCAAATTTTTTATATTTAAATATTTTATTAATTTATTAATATTTTCAATACCTGTGGAATCACTTTTGTAAATATAACTATAATATTTAATATTATTGACACTGTCCATTCGTGAACTTTGCAATTTAAAATCAAATAATTTTGAATTAAGTGATGGAATAATTTTTTCATAAACAAGTGACCTAAGTTCAATGTTTTTGTGTTGTTTTTCAATTCTATTATTTATTATATTAACTATCAAAAAAGTAATTACTGCAAATATAATTACAATGATAAACAAAATCTTTTTTACAACGGGAAAATTATTTTTAAAATATTTTATATGCAATAATATCTCTGTATTTTTTTAATAAGAGTTTGATTCATCACGCCATTTACAAATTTGCCATTCATCATTTTTATTCTTAATAAAATCAAATTTCGCAGTTCCTTCAATTATTATTTCATACCCCAAATTCAATTCAAATGATTTTGAAATATTTGCATTATTAGCTTCTTCAAAAATATCGTCTTGTTGAATTACTAATGAATCTCCACTATAATATGAAAAACTACTATCCAATGTAGAATTCCAAGTTAAATCAATATGCGAAAAAGCTCTAAAAATTCTTCCTGTAGTGCGTAACTCCACTTCCCTTAGCCAGGAATCATAATGTCCACTACCACCTTCATCATCGGCATTGTAATAAATGAAAACAAAATCACTATCAATTAAACTTGAGTACGCTAAACTATCACGATATATATATGCATAGCGAAAATTTTCCAAAACATCTGTTGGTGTATTTAAAACCCTATTAAAAAGTGATTGTCCACCAGTAAAATTCTCTAATTTGGGAGCAAAGATATTTTTACAACTACTTATATTAAATAATAACATAAAACAAGATAATAATATTTTTGTTTCTTTTTTCATAACAAAATATTTAATAATACTCTTTTAGATCAGTCCAATTTGGTAATTCATCAGAAGTAGAGATATCTTCAAAATAATAAATAATCCAATAATTCTGAGGATTTTTCATTAGCCATATATTTGCAGACCCAACAAATTTATTATTTAAATTATCGAGATTATGATGCACTTTTATTTCATAATTAATCTGATATTGAATTGAATCACCAACATTATTTATTTCCTCTTCTTCTAAAATATTAAATTCTAAAGTAGAATCGATCGAACAAGATGACAACATATTTTGAAAATAAACAAGTTCTTCAGATCTCCCCCAATTTTCAAATTTCTCCGGATAATCTACCGTTACAGTTGGAATAAAAATGAATTTTTTACCATTATTCGTTGTTGAATCAGAGTAACATTTGATATAGCTTTCATATTCTCTATATTGAAAAGCATTTATCATATTTTCAAAAACAACATTTGATTCTGTTGGCATTTCCCAATGAGTATCAGATGGATCAATAGGTTTTTCACTATCTCTAAGTAATGAATCACATGAAAGCATCAAGGTCAATATCAAAAACAAAAATATTTTGGAAATATAATTCATTAAAGTTTACAATATTATTTCAAATATTTTTTCAAATCATCTGCTTTATCTATCTTTTCCCAGGAAAAATTTTCATCAATTCTTCCAAAATGTCCATATGCAGCAGTTTTTATATATATAGGTTTTTTTAAATCGAGATGCTTTATTATTTCACTTGGTTTTAAAGGAAATTCTTTTTTAATTATTTCAGATAATTTATAATTATCAATTTTACTGGTACCAAAAGTTTCTACAAATAGTGATACAGGTTCTGCTTTACCAATAGAATATGCAACCTCAACTTCACATTTTTTTGCAATTCCGCTTGCTACAATATTTTTCGCAATATATCTAGCCATGTATGCTGCCGATCTGTCAACTTTTGATGGATCTTTACCTGAAAATGCTCCACCACCGTGACGAGAATATCCTCCATAAGTATCAACGATAATTTTTCTTCCGGTTAAACCGGAATCTGCTAATGGGCCACCGATAACAAACCTGCCCGTACCATTAATGTATAATTTTGTATCTTTATCAATCCAATTACCTAAAATGGGTTCGATTACATGTTTCTTAACATCTTTTCGTAAATCTTCTAATGAAATATTTCTTTTATGATGAATTGCTATAACTACAGAACTAACTCTTTTGGGAATACCATTTTCATATTCTACAGTAACCTCTGATTTTCCATCCGGTAATGCCCATTCAACTATTTTCTTTTTTCTTATTTCTGTTAATCTATATGACAGTTTATGAGCAAGTATAATTGGTAACGGCATTAATTCTTTTGTCTCATCACAAGCAAATCCAAACATCAGTCCTTGATCACCGGCTCCTTGTTCATGATCTTTCTTTTCATCTACTCCCTGTTTAATATTAGGTGATTGAGCATCAATAGAAACAACTACTGAACAATTTGCGCTATCTAAACCTGCATCCCCATTATTATAACCAATTTCATCTAATGTCTTACGAACAATATCATTTATCGGAACATAACATTTTGTAGTAATTTCACCTACTACCATTATCATTCCTGTAGTTGCTAATGTTTCACAAGCTACTCGTCCACTTGGATCTTCTTTTAATATCTCATCTAAAACTGCATCTGAAATTTTATCACACACCTTATCAGGATGCCCTTCTGTAACCGATTCCGAAGTAAAATAATATTTACTCATTTTTTAATTCCTTTATTAATATCTTGTTTGATTTGAAATTATCGAATCTTTTCCAATATTTAATGAAGATAATTCTCCTTTAACTATTACCGATTCTCCAATAATTGAATCAGCTATCAATTTGTTAGATATTGTTGTATTTTTATTAATGATCGTGTTTGAAATAATACTCTTATCAATTTTAGTTCCACTTCCTAATGACACATTTGGCCCAATTATAGAATCTTTAATTTTTACATTTTCACCAATAAAAACATTATCTTTTATAATTGAATTTGGAAATTTTTTCTCTGTCTTACTAATTTTAGATAACAAGTGTTTATTTGTTGATAACAATGTTTCTTTTGTACCACAATCATACCAATCATCTATCTTTAAAGCTTGAATTTTTTCACCGTTATTTATCATTATTTGAAGAGCATCAGTAATTTGATATTCTCCCCGAGTTTTAATATTATCACTTATTAATTTTTCTATAGCTAATTTTAAAACTTTTTGGCTACGAACTAAATAAATGCCTGCAATAGCAAGATCGCTTTGTGGATCATCAGGTTTTTCAACCATTTTTGTGATATTATCTTCTGAATCTGTCTCTACAATCCCAAATCTTTTAGGGTTGTTAACTTTTACTACAGCTAAAATATTTTCATCTTTTAAAACAAATTTCCTAAAATCCGTTTCAATTACTGTATCACCCAAAATAATTAATGCAGGTTCATTACTATCATCTAATCCTTGTAATATTGCATGACCCAAACCTTTCATTTCCTTTTGTACTGGAAATTCACATTGGATTGAATAATTTTCTTTAAAATAATCTTCAACTATTTGACTCATATATCCGACAATAATTGACAATTCTGTTATTCCAGCTTCAATCAATCTGTCAACAATATGACTAATGATCGGTTTTCCGGCAACATTCAACATGACTTTAGGATTTGTAAATGTATGCGGTCTTAATCTTGTTCCGACACCAGCAGCAGGAATTATTGCCTTCATATTTTTCTCCTATTATTTCCAGAATATTTATTCATAATCACCTTTAAATCGTTCATCATTCATTGTTGAAACATTTTTCTTTGGTTTCATTTTATTTTTTAATTTTTCCTGTAATTCTTTAGAAGGGTTTTCTCCATATAACTTTTGCAAATATCTCAATGCAATCGCTTCTATAATTACTGTAATATTTTTTCCGGGATAGATCGGCAGCTTTATGAAAGGAACTTTGATACCTAAAATATCACTATATTCATCCTGTAGTCCAAATCTTTCATATTCTTTATTTACATCCCAACGATATAATTCAACATGTTGTTCAATTCTTTTTCTTGCTCTGACTGCCCTGATCCCAAATGCTTTTCTTACATTTACTATGCCAAGTCCTCTGATTTCAAGCGTATTCTGTAACAGTTCTTCTCCATAACCCATTATTATCCTGTCATCTGTTTTTTCTATATTGACAACATCATCGGCAACTAATCTATGCCCGCGTTCAACAAGATCAAGAGCGATTTCACTTTTACCAATACCACTTTTACCTGTAAGCAATATTCCGGCACCGTAAACATCAATAAGCCCTCCATGAAATATAGTTCGAGGAGCTAATTCCTTATATAAGTAAGAACCGACCAATTTCATAAAACGCATCATCTTCATTTGAGTTTTCATTACAGGAACTTTATACTTATTAGCAATTTCTATTATTATTGGGGGAATTTCATTTACTTCAATAAAAACTATACATGGGATATGAAAAGAAAACATTCTCTCAAAAACTGACTGTATCGCCATTGGAGAAATAGAAACTAAATATTTTAATTCCTTTTCACTTATCATCTGTATATTATCAGTTGAAAAATTCTCCCAATATCCTGTCAACTCCAATCCGGGAATATTCAATTTTGGAGATGAGATAACGGTATTCGCTCCTAAAGGACTATTTATGTATTTTAAATTAGTCCTATTTTTCATATTATCATAAAATTTTTGAATATCTAATTTTTTACTCATAATTTATTGTCTTAATTTTTCTTTATATTTTTTTAATTGTCTTACCATTTTCTCTATTGCTTCATCTATTGCTTTCGTTTCATTGTCTGCTTTTTGTTTAATAACCAATTGTTTCTTTGGGACATTAATAATTATTTCAACACCATATTGAGAATGTGCTTCAGTCTCAAAAATTACTTGAACATCTATAATCCTATCATAAATTTTTGACAATCGTTCCAACTCACTTTCAATATATTCTTTTAAATTCTGGGATAAATCGATATGTCTTGCGGTTATTTCAACTCTCATCTTCTCCTCCATGTTTTTTATTGATTTTCATTACTTTTGCAATTCCTTAACTGCTATAATATAACAATTATTATTCTATTAATCTCTATTTAATTTATTAATCTGCTCGTGGATGAGCTTGTTTGTAGGATTTTAATAAATGTTTCATTTTAATATGAGTATAAATTTGGGTTGATGATAAACTTGAATGACCAAGTAAAGCTCTCACCGATTCTAAATCTGCGCCATTATCCAATAATTGTGTAGCAAATGAGTGGCGCAACACATGTGGACTATTTTTTTTGCTTCCCTTTGACACGATCTTTAAATATTTCTCTATTCTATATTGAACCGAGCGATTTGTAATTCTCCTATTTCGTGATGAAATAAATAGTGGACTTCCATTTGTGAATTTTCCGTATTTTTCCTTTCTAAACATGAAATATTTTTCAATTGCTTCTATTGCATGTTTGCCTAGTGGCAATACTCTTTCCTTGTTTCCCTTGCCAATAACAGTAATCAATCCATTATGGAAATTTAAATCATTAATATTCAAATTAACTAATTCACTAAGTCGAATTCCCGAACTATAAAACACTTCAATAATTGCAAGATCTCGGCTATGGATAAAATTATCCGCCTTATTTATCTCAAAAATTTCCTTTGTTTGCTCTTCACTCAATCCGGTTGGTAACGATTTTGATATTTTTGGTGACCTTATTGAATAACAAGGATTAATTTTTATCCATTCATTTTTTATGACAAATTTAAAAAATGATTTTAAAGTGGCTAATTTCCTCGCAATTGATCTCGCTGTATATTTTTTTTCAGATAACATTCCCAAAAAATGTCTAACTGCCAACTTATCAATATCTTTAATTGAAATTTTCGCTTTTGAGAAATATTCTGTACAAAATAAATAGAATTGATTTAAATCTTCATCATAAGAATTTTGAGTATAAGGTGAGTATTTCCTCACATTTTTTAGATATTTTATAAATTTCTCTTTTACTTTATTAAAATTCATTTGAATATTCTATAAATCCTCTGAATCATTTAATAAATTTTATAATCATATTTTAAATTATAATTTTTTAAATCCAAATTCAACTAAATTTATTCTTTTTTTATAATCGAAATAACATTTTTAATATCATCGGGAATCGGAGCAATTAATTTCATAACTTTGTCAGTTGTCGGATGAATAAATTCCATCTGATAACTATGTAATGCCTGTCTTTTAATATTATCCATTACTTTATTGGCAATTTTTCTATGTCTCTCGTTAAGTGTTTTTAAGCGTTTGATTCTACCGCCATAATCTGTATCGCCGAGAACCGGATGATTTATATCTGAAAAATGAACACGAATTTGATGAGTTCTACCTGTAATAATCCGTATTTTTACTAAACTCATAAAATCATATTCTTCTAATACTTCATAATGTGTCTCTGCATATTTGCCTTTATTTGCCCTATTAAAGACAACTGAAAATTTTTGCCTATTGGATTTACTTCTTCCAATTTTATTAATTATTTTACCGGATTTCTCTTTTAATTTTCCCCAAACCAAAGCAAGATAATATTTCTTTATTTCTCTTTTCTCAAATTTTTTCGCCATCAAATTGTGAGCAATATTATTCTTTACAGCAATAATAATTCCAGAAGTATTTTTATCTAATCGATGAACGATTCCCGGGCGATATTCTCCTCCTACATTAGATAAAGTTATACAATGATGAGCCAGTGCATTTACCAAAGTTCCCGTACGATTTCCTATTCCGGGATGAACGACTAAACCTGGAGGTTTGTTTATTACAATTAGATCATCATCTTCATAAATAAATTCTAATGGAATATTTTCTGGTTCAACTCGCAATCTTTTCAATCGTGGTATTTTAACAGTTATAATATCATCTTTCTTAATTTTTGTTGAAGCTTTTTTTATATTTTCATCATTTCTTATTATTAAATTTCGTTCAATTAATTCTTGAACTTTTGTGCGTGAAATACCACTGATCTGCGATTTAATAAATGTATCAATACGCATTATTTTTGCTTTTTTGGGCACTATTATCTTAAAAGTCTGAGTTTCTACTGTCTCTTGATAAAGCAGATTTTTTAAATTCATTTATTTGTATAATTAATATTTTTTCTTTTCTTTCATTGTTAAGTATTTTACAAAATTTATTGTCTAATTTCAATATATAAACTAAACTTCCGAAGATTTCAAAACTTCGGAAGTCTAATAATATAAAATTATTTTATTTATCTACGATTTCTATCTCTGTTAAAACTTTTTCTCTTATCTCCAAATCCTTCCGGTTTTTCAGTTAATCGTTTTATACTTAATTTTAATTTCCCTTGTGGGTTTGTGTCGAATAATTTTACTTTAACTTTATCTCCGATTTTTAAAACATCCGTAACTTTTTCAACTCGTTCCCATTTTAATTCTGAGATATGAACCAATCCCTCAACACCAGGTAAGATTTCCACAAAAGCACCAAAATCTAAAATATTTTTAACTTCGCCTTCATAGGTTTTACCTATTTCCGGTTCTTCAATAATTGCTAATATCATATCTTCTGCTTCTTTTGCTGCTTTACTATCGTTAGAAAATATATTTACGTTTCCTTCATTTTCATCTTGATCTATATCTATTTCAACACCGGTCTTATTAACAATTTCCTTGATCATTTTACCGGATGGACCAATAATTGCACCAATTTTATCTACAGGAACTTTAATTGATTTAATTCTTGGAGCATATTTATTCAATTCTTTTCTCGGTTCAGTCAATGCTTCCTTCATTTTATTAAGAATATGCATTCTGCCTTCACGAGCTTGTTCCAAAGCAGCTTCCATTCTTTCAAAAGACAATCCTTTGATTTTTAAATCCATTTGGATCGCTGTAATTCCATCTTCAGTTCCGGTAACTTTGAAATCCATATCTCCATAATGATCTTCCTCGCCAAGAATATCGGATAATACTACAAAATCATCACCATCAGTGATCATTCCCATTGCAATTCCGCTCACCATTTTCTTTATATTTATTCCAGCATCCATTAAAGATAGACATCCACCACAAACCGACGCCATTGATGAAGAACCATTTGATTCTAAAATATCACTGACAACACGAATTGTATAAGGAAATTTATCCTTGTTGGGAATCATATACTTTAATGCTCTTTCAGCTAAATTTCCATGTCCGATCTCTCTACGACTAACACTGAATCTCATTCTTGTTTCACCGGTTGCAAATGGTGGAAAATTATATTGTAACATGTATTGCTTATCAGCTGAACCATCAATATTATCTAACATTTGTGTATCTTTAGTTGATCCTAAAGTTGTAACTACAAGTGCTTGTGTTTCACCACGAGTAAATAGTGCAGAACCATGTGTACGTGGTAAAATTGATACTTCAGAAGTAATTTTCCTTATTTCATTAGGTTTTCTACTATCGATTCTGATCTTATCTTTTAATATTCTTGTTCTAACTTTTTCTTTAACTCTATCATTGACAATATTTTTTATTTCCGAGTTTTTTTCTTCATAATCTTCACCATATTTCTCTTCTAATTCATCAAATATTTTTTGTGTTAATTCAACTCTTTCATTTTTATTGTCATTTTGAATTAATTTATCGATCTGACTTTCCGCAATTTCAAGAACTTCTTTCTTTAATTCATCATCTTCTATGAGCTCAGGTTTTTCTCTTTTTTCAGGATTAATTTCAGCAATCAATTCTTCTTGTAGATCGATCGTATCAACTATGGAATTATGAGCTTCTTTCATTACTTCTGTAAATTCTTTTTCTGAAATTTCTTTCGCTTCCCCTTCAACCATATTTATGGAATCACGAGATCCTGCAATTATCATTTCAACATCACCTTCTTCGATTTCATCAAACATTGGATTTACAATCAATTTGCCATCTTTTCTTCCCATTCTTACTGTAGATACAGGACCATCAAATGGAATATCAGAAATAGATAATGCGGTAGTAGCAGCAATTGCTCCCAAGACATCAGGTTGATTTGAACCGTCATAAGATAAAATACTTACCATTACCTGAGTTTCATAATACCAATTTTTTGGTAAAAGTGGTCTTATCTGTCTATCTATTAATCTTGCACTTAAAACCTCTCTTTCTGAAGGTCTTCCTTCTCTCTTTATAAATCCGCCGGGAATTTTTCCACCGGCATAAAATTTTTCTCTATAGTCAACAGACAACGGAACAAAATCGGCTCCTTCTCTCATTGTATTATCTGCTACTACAGTTGCCATCACAATTGTTTCACCTGCTTGAGCTAGAATAGTGCCATCTGCTTGTTTTGCCATTTTCCCAGTTTCAAGTGAAATCAATTTTCCATTAATCTCTTTTTGTTTTTTTATCAAAATTTCTCCTTCTTAAAGCATAAGTAAAATTATTAATTAATAATTTTACTGTTTTTTATTTTCTTATACCTAATTTTTTAATTAATTTGTTATATTCGTTCTGTCCTTTTTTCATCACATATTTCAATAATCTTTTTCTTTTACCAATTAATATCAATAAAGCCCTACGATTATGATTATCTTTTTTATTTTTCTTTAAATGCGCTGATAAATCTTTTATACGTTGAGTTAACATCGCAATTTGAACTTCTGCGCTACCAGTATCGCCATCTTTTTCTCCGTATTCTTTTACCATTTCTTCTTTTTGTGCTTTTGTTAATGTTGTCATTTAAAACTCCTTTGTTTTTTCCGATAAAAGTTTTCTGTATTTGAATATTAATACAATTTTAACTTTTAATAGGGTTGTTTTTTTGAATAAAATATTTCTCGCAATCACTTTTATCTTTTTTTAATTGCTCAATTAATTTTTCTTCATTTTCAAATTTATTTTCATTTCGTAACCAAGAATGAAATTTAATTTCAACTTCTTCACCACTGATATTTTTAATATTTCCATTAATGCTATGAACTTCTACTGACAGATCTTTATCATTAAATGTTGGATTGTAACCAATATTACACATTCCATTATAATTATAGACGTCATTATTAATTGATATTCCAACACAATATGCTCCTACCTTTGGAATTATCTTTTTGGATGATATCGGTTGCAAATTTAATGTAGGAAAACCTAAATTCCTTCCTCTTTGTTTTCCAGAAATAATTTTACCTTTTAAGGCATATTTTCTTCCTAGAATATAATTCATTTTATCTATTTCACCGGTGGCTAATAGGCGTCTTAGATTTGTACTACTTATATTATAACCATTATTTTTCAATTTATCAATAACTTTTATTCCAAATTCATGTTTTCTGCTTAATTCATTTAATAATTTCGCATCACCATCATTATTCTTTCCAAAAGTATGTGTAGAACCTAAAATAATTTCTTTAACATCAATATATTTTAATATTATTTTTTCAATAAAGTCCTTTGGGGATTTTTCAGCAAATTCTTTATTAAATAACTGGATTATCAGCATGTCTAATTTTGTTTCAGAAAGTATTTTCTTTTTTTCATTTAATGTAGTTATAAGTTTCATATCTTTTTTTTCAGATCGAAAAAATTCCTTAGGTGATGGATTAAAAGTTATCAAAATACTTTTCGCATCTAATCGTTTTGACTCTTCTAATAAAGAATCAATAACCTTTTGATGTCCCAAATGAATCCCATCAAAATTTCCAACTGTTACAACTGCAGCGACTTTATTTTTAATATTATTTATATTATTAATGATTTCCATTGATCTTCAAACTCTTCAATTTTAAAACTATTATCTATCGAATATTCTCCTATTTTACTTCTCAATAATTCATTAGCATGCCCCCCACATCCTAATTTTTCACCAATGTCATTTGCTAACACTCTAATATAAGTTCCTTTTGAACATTCAACTTTTAACTTTAAAATATTATTAATATAACTTAAAAATTCAATATTATAAATGTTTATTTCTATTGGTTTCCTTTTTATTTTAATGCCTTTTCTTGCATATTGATATAACTTTTTCCCTTTAATTTTTTTTGCAGAATACATTGGGGGAATCTGTTTAATTTCACCAATAAAAGATTTAATTACATCTTGAATTTGTATCATAGAATATTTAGAAGTAATATTATTTTCCTTTATTATTTTACCGGTTCTATCCATTGTATCCGTTGAGCTTCCCAATGCAATATCGACAAAATATTCTTTCTTTGCATTTTGATAATTATCTAATTTCTTTGTATGTTTTCCAAAACCCAATACTAATAATCCTGTAGCAAATGGATCTAAAGTACCAGCATGTCCGACTTTTTTGAATTTTGTTATACCTCTTATTTTTTTTACAACATCAAATGAAGTCCAATCTTTTGGTTTGTTTACAGGAATAGTCATACCAATGATTTTATTTTTTAATATCTCGCAATATTTTTTTAATTCTATCTGCTTTTTTAAATGACTCATCTTTTTCAATTATTATTTCCGGAACATTTCTTAAAATTATATTATCTGATATCTCTTTTTTAATACGATTTCGGTTTTTTATTACCGATTTTAAACATTCTTTCTGCTCAATATCAGTTTGTAAATTAAGAATACTAATATAAATTTTTGCATACCTTAAATCTGGCGAAATATCAACTTTAGTTAAAGTAATAAATGATTTTTCACATTTGTTAAATGTATTTCTTACAAAGAATTCACTAACTACACGTTTTATTTCTTCACTAACTTTTTTTTGCCTAATACTCATTCTATTTATTTTTTTCCAATTTTCTTTTAACAGCTTTTTCAACAAAACATTCAATTATATCATCAATTTTTATATCATCAAATCCATCAATAGTTATTCCACATTCGTATCCTTCTGTAACTTCTTTTACATCATTTTTAAATCTTTTTAAACTTGATAAATATCCTGAAAATATTTTGTTTCCATCTCGTAAAATATTAATTTGAGTATTTTTGATCATTTTGCCTGAGATAACAGCACAACCGGCAACTTCACCAATACGAGAAATCTTAATAATATCACGTACTTCGGCTTTTCCTACTTCTTGATGGAATCTATCTGGTTCTAACATCCCTTCCAAAGCTAATTTAATTTCTTCAACTGCATCATAAATAATTGTATAATTTCTAATTTCAACATTTAATTCTTTTGCTAAATCATTTGCTTGAGAAGTGGCATTTACATGAAATCCAATTATTATTGCTTTTGAAGCCGATGCTAAATTAATATCAGTTTCGGTTATCATTCCTAGACCTTTATGAACAATTTTAACTGCAACTTCTTTTGTTGATAATTTCATAAAAGAATCAGCAAGTGCTTCAATGGAACCATCTGCATCACCTTTAATGATTATTGCAAGCTCTCTTGTTTTTCCTTCAGCTATTTGTTTACCTATTTCATCAAGAGTTATTATTGATTGAGCCCTAAATTCTTGTTCTCTATGAATTTTTTGTCTTTCACTAGCAATTCTCCTTACAGCTTTTTCATCAGCTAAACAAATAAAATTATCTCCGGCTTGTGGCACATTGTCAAAACCTTGAATTTGGATAGAATCACTTGGATATGCAACCTGAAGTTTTTCATTTTTATCGTTGAGCATTGCTCTAACTCTCCCTGAAGAACGACCACAAATAAAAGGGGCACCGATTTTTAAAGTTCCTTGATTAATTAATACTGTCGCAACTGCTCCTAACCCCTTATCCAATTTGGATTCTACTACATTACCTTTTGCGTTTCCTTTCTTTGTTGATTTTAATTCAAGAATTTCTGCTTCTAATGCGATAGCTTCCAATAATTTATCAATATTGATTCCTTTTTTTGCTGATACTTCAACTGATTGTATCTTCCCTCCCCAATCCTCAACTAATATTCTATTTTCTGAAAGTTCTCTTTTCACTTTATCAATATCGGCATTTGGCTTATCAATTTTATTGATTGCAATAATAATTGAAACTCCAGAAGCTTCAGCATGACTAATTGCTTCTTTTGTCTGTGGCATCACCCCATCATCAGCAGCTACAACAATAACTGCAATATCCGTTATCTGTGCACCCCTCGCTCTCATTGCAGTAAAAGCTTCGTGACCCGGAGTATCAATAAAAGTTATTTCTTTACCTTTTTCTAATTTAACTTTATAAGCACCAATGTGCTGGGTAATTCCTCCAGATTCTTTATCAGCCACATTTGCATTTCTTATATAATCTAAAATCGAGGTTTTTCCATGATCAACATGTCCCATTACAGATACTATCGGTCCTCTTTCTTCTAAAGATTCATCATCTATATCCTTTTTTTCCTCTATAACTTCTTCGGTATATTCTTCCAGTTTTTTTGCTTCAAAATCAAATTCAGAACATAAAAGCTCAATTGTATCCCAATCCAACCTTTGATTAATAGAAACCATTATTCCCATTTCCATACATTTGGTAATGATTTCATTGGCAGTGACATCTAAACGTTTACTTAAATCATCTACACTAATAAATTCAGTCAATTCAACAATATTATTTTCTTCTTCGGAAATCACTTCATTTTCTTTTTTTCTTTTTCTCTTTTTTTTCGATTTGCTTTTATCTATCTTAGCAAGTGTTGCCTTTAAATTTTTATCTACAACATTTTGGTCAACTTTTTTCCTGTTTTTTCTAAATCTTTTATTACTCTTTTCATCCTGTTTATCTTTACTGCCCTTTCTTGCTTTCAATTTCTTTAGACGAGATTTCAATGGAGATACTTGTATTCTCTTACTGGTTCTCTTATGTTTTTCCTTTAATTTTTTTAACTTTTCATTTATTTTATCTTTTTTAATATCTTCGTCTGTTTTTTTAATTACCTTTTTCTTTTTCTTAGATTTTTTGGATTTGGTCTTTAATTTTTCTTCTTTTTCCAATAACTTTTTTGCTTCTGCTTCGGCTTTTTTTCTCTTTATTTTCTCTTCTTTTTCTTTTTCTTTTTTTTGCTTTTTTTCTAAAATTTCTTCTTCTTCAACTTTCTTAGCATTTTTTAATTCCATTTCTCGTGCTGCTTCTGCCTTTTCTCTTGCTGCATCTTCTTTTAGTCTCTTTTTTTCCTCAGTTGCCTGTTTATCTTGCAAAGTAGTCGTAAATTTTTCGTCTATTTGTAAATTACTAGAATCATCTTTAAGATCTTTACCAAACTCATCCAAAACAATTTTAATAATATCTTCATTTAATGGTTTATTAATTGAAGTTTTAATTTTTTGTGATCTCAAATATGTAATTATATCTTTATGAGATATATTCAATTGCTTTGCTAATTGAAATATTTTTATTCGCTTTTTATTTTTAGTCGTTGGCATTAAGAAGCTCCTAGTTTATACACATTCTAATTTTAAATATTCAGATCATGATCCAGATCTAATTCCTTTTCTTTCTCTTCTTCTCTCTTATTTTCTAATGCATTTTGTATTATTAATTCTAATTTCTCAAATGTTTTCTCGCCAATTCCCTTAATATTTAATAATTTTTCAGTATCAGTATTTAAAAAATCAGCAACTGTCTCAATTTCTTCATTTTGAAAGGTTTTTGCTTGAGTAGCAGTAATTGCATCAATATCCTCCAGAAAAATGTCATCACCTTCTAAACGATTATATTCTGATTGGCGAATAGCGTCAATTTCATAACCGGTTACTCGTGAAGTAAGATTTATATTTACACCACCTGTTCCAATAGCAGTAGCAATTTCTTCATCTTCAAAAACGGCTAAAGCATATTTTCGCTCTTCATCGATTTCAATAAAAGATGGTTTCGCAGGTGATAGAGCTCTCGAGATCAATAGTTCTGATTCAATGCTATAATTAATAATATCAATGTTTTCACCACCTATCTCATTCACTATTGTCTTTATTCTATTTCCCTTAATTCCAACACAAGCCCCAACAGGATCAATTCTTTTGTCATTGGTCGTAACAATTATTTTACTTCTTCGTCCTGGTATTCTAGCAATTGTTTTAATTTCTACAATACCATCATAAATTTCAGGTACTTCTAATTCAAAAAGTCGCCTTAAAAATAATTCATCTGATCTCGATATTATTATTTCTGGTCCTTTAGTATTAATCTGGACATCTTTTATTACGGCTTTTATTGTATAACCACGATAGTATCTTTCAGTAGGAATTTGTTCACTCCTTGGCATTTTTAATTCTATCTTATCATTATTTATAAATACAGTACCATTTCGCCTTGCCTGATGAATATTACCTACAACAATTTCCCCAACACGTTTTTTATATTCATTAAATATCTGTTCTCTTTCTATTTCAATAATCCTTTGATTTAATATTTGCTTAGCTGCAGAAATTGACCTTCTTCCAAAAATTGATGGTTCAATTATTTTTACAACAACTTCTCCAATTTCTATATCTTCAGAATCAGGCATTTTTTTTGCATCAGAAAACGATATTTGTGATACTTCATCATCCATATCTTCATCAGCAACCACTTCTAGTTCTTGATATATTTCTATCTCTCCCATTTTCGTATTAACAATAATATCAAAATTGTCAACATCACCAAATTTCTTCCTTATTAGTGATTCTATTACATTTTCAATAATATTACCAACTTCTGCCCTTGCCATATTTTTTTCTTTTGCAAGTAATATAAATGCTTCAATAAGTTCTTTTTGATTCAAAACGACAACTCCTATTTACCATTTTAATTTTAATTTTCCATATTTAATTTTATCATAGTTTAATTTTACTATCTCTTTTTTCTTTTTGTTTTTTGCTTCTATTAATATTTTTTCATTATCAGCTTCTATTAGTTTGCCTTTTATTGAACTTCCAATATTTTGATCTTTAAAAAATATTTTTACATTATAACCAATATTACGAATAAATTGATACGGTTTTTTCATTTTACTATTTAGACCAGGAGATGTTATTTCATAATTAAATTTATCACCAATGATATTATCAAAATTTTCATTATTCGATAAAGCATGAGAAAAACTTGTTAGATCTTCTAGTTTTATACCTTCCTCTTTATCAGCAGTGATTTTTATCATATTACCAGTATTATCGATAATTACTTCATTAATAATTATTCCCATTTTCTCCGCTATTTTATTGCTTACTTCTCTAATTTTATCCTTCATACATCCCTCAAACAACAAAAGTGGGATAACTCCCACTTTCATTATATAATATACAAATTATTTTTAAATATCCAAATATTTTATTTAATTATTTTTCAATTCTAATATCAGCTTAAATGATTTAATTTTATCATTCTGCAAATCATTTAATTCATGTTTATTTTCAATTTTTTCTATTAACTTATTTGCCATTCCATATTCTTTTGCTTTTACCAAGCATTCAATTGACTTAAATGCATACTCATTTTTTTTAAATTCTAATAGTGTGACTTCATATGCACTTCTATAATTTATCCCTGCTTCAAGAAAATTTTCATTATCTTCATATATTTTTGCTAAACCATTATATGCAGCACCATTAATTACTTCGTCACTACATTTTTTATCTAAATAATCGTTAAAATATTTGGTCGCTTCATCAAACTTGTTTTGATTATAATTTATATACCCTAAATAATATAATGTGAGCTCACTGTATTTTGTGCCAGGAAATAATTCATTTACTTCTTCAAATTTTTCAGTAGCATTTTCATATTGTTGACTACTTAAATAAAATTGAGCAATACCAAATTGTCCAGCTGCTGATTCATTTTTCTTATTCTGTGAATTAAAATAATACCAGCCAATCAATATCGCTAAAATAATAACCAATAAAGATATTATGATAATTTGCTGATTTTGTTTATAAAATCTAAATGATTCATCTATCTTTTCAAAAAATGGATCTTTTTTCAATTCTTTCTTTTTTATCTTTTTCTTAGCTTTTAACATATCTCTCCTTTTTTTTAAGTACCCCTGGCCCGACTTGAACGGGCGACAACAGCTTTAGGAAAGCTGTGCTCTATCCACCTGAGCTACAGGGGCTAAATTTCACCTAATAATAACTTATTTTTCAAATAAATCCAACCAATTTTCTATACTTTTACAAAATTAAATTTAATATACTACCAACAACTAATGTAGATATCATCATAATCGCTGCAGATTTTGCCATATCTTTAGCACCCAACTCTTTTAGTAACACCGTAAATGTTGCAATACATGGAAAATACATTGTCAAAATTACAGAAGAAATTATCATCTGTTTCATAGATAATCCCAAAGGGACTAACATTCCAACTGCTACATCTTTTCTTAAAAATCCAACAATCAATGCGCCAACTGTTTCTTTTGGCAATCCCATCAATCCAGTAAATATTGGACTTGCTAAATTACCAATAAAATCAATAATGTGTAAAACATATAAAATGTTGATAACCAAAACACCTAATAAAACATAAGGAACTGCCTCTTTTATAAACCATATAATTCTCATCAATAATTTTTTCAATAGCGATTTAAAATATGGTATTCTATAAGGTGGAATTTCTGTGAATATTTCCGGACTTGTTCCTTTAACCAATTTATTCATTAACAGACCTAAAATTATCCAAACAATAAATAAAATTCCAAAAACTACGATTATTGCTTTTAATCCATACCGTCCTAATAATCCAAAAATCATTGCAATCTGTGCCATACAAGGGACCGCAATTGCCATTAATGTGCTTGCAATAAATTTTTCTCTGCGTGTTTCCAACATCCTTGTCGATAATGCACCAGGAACATTACAGCCAATTCCCAATAACATCGGTATTATTGCTAATCCATGTATTCCCAATTTATGCATCAAATTATCAACAAGTATTCCTAAGCGAGGTAAATAACCAGAATCTTCTAGAAAACTTAAAACAAAATAAAACGCAGTTATATACGGTAATATCATCGCTATTGGAACAAATAATCCAGTAGAAAGCATTCCCATAGAATCTAAATAACTAATTTCACCATCAATTATTTTACCAATTAAAATATCGTGAATAAATCCACTTCCATTAAATAATGCGGATATTTTTAAGAGAACAGGGGTCCAAAACTTATTAAACATTGGTTCAAGCAAATATGCAATTAATGATTCACCAATTATTCGAATTATTGAAAAAGATAATCCTAAAACTATTGTGGCAACTAATAAACCACTTAATGGATGAATTGACAAATCGCTAAGTTTTTCACCAATTGTATGATGCTTATGTTTTAATTCCTGAACTTGCTCAACAATTTCACCTATTCGCTCCCATTTGTTTTTCTCAGTAGTATCTTTTGTAAAATTCTTACTTAAAAAATTGCTTTCTGTAGCATTATGTAAATTATCAACAAGATTTTTTATTCCTTCACCAGTAATTCCACAGGTGGTTATCACAGGAACACCTAAAATATTCTCTAATTTTTCCCTATTAATATTCACACCAGTATGACCGGCTTCATCCCAAAAATTTAATACTACTATTAAAGGAATATTTCTCTTTATCAACTCATAAGTAAGATTAAGATTCCTTTCCAAATTTGTAGAATCAATTATATTTATAAATATATTTTCATTTTTTTCTTTCACAGCATCTTTAAAAATCTTTACTGCTACTTCTTCCGCTTTCATTGTTGGCTCAAGTGAATATATTCCGGGAATATCCACTATCTCCATTTTTTCATTACCTAACTTTAGAAAACCTTTTGTATATTCGACAGTAGTTCCGTGATAATTTGATGCAATTACTTTAACTCCTGTTAATCTTGAAAATATGGCACTTTTACCAACATTGGGATTACCAATCAGCATTAATTTCTTTTTATTTAGTTTATCATTCATAAGCCATACCTTAATAAAGATCTTTTATTTTGACTTTATAACTCTTCCACAATAATTTTTTCTGCCATACCAATACCCAATGCAATATTTGTGTTACCAATTTTTATCGTAATTGGACCATTCATAAATTGTGCGGATTTTTTTTCTACTAGTAATCCTATTCTTATCCCTAACTCTTCTGCTCTTTTTATAAACATTAGACCACCATCCAATTTAATTATTTTTACTTTTTGACCAATTTTTATTTCTTTCAAATTCATAACTTAAATCCATTTTTAATTATCTTGAAAGTTAATATAATTATTATTATTTTGCAATTATAAAAACTTTATATTATAAAAAATATTTTACTATATAATAATATTTTTTAAGTATTGTCATTATGGCATTATATATTGCAATATCGACAATTATTATATTGGCATAATATTTGCATTATATATCAATGAAAATAAAATGGAGGAAAAAATGGGAAAAATAATAGGAATTGATTTAGGTACCACCAATTCTTGTGTAGCAATAATGGAAGGTAAGGAACCAAAAATATTATTAAGTTCAGAAGGCGGAAGAACTACTCCGTCAATTATTGCATTCAAAAAAGATGGTGAGAGGTTAGTTGGGACAGGTGCAAAAAGACAGGCAATTACCAATCCAAACAACACTATATCAAGTATTAAAAGATTTATGGGACGAATGTATAATGAAGTCGATCAAGAAATAGAAGAAGTTCCATTCAAAGTTGAAAAAGGATCAAACGGAGATGTGCGAGTTAATGTAAATAACAAAAAGTACTCTCCACCGGAAATTAGTGCAATGATATTACAAAAAGCAAAACAAATTGCAGAAGAATATCTTGGTGAAAAAGTTGATGAAGCAGTTATTACTGTGCCAGCTTATTTCAATGATTCACAAAGACAAGCAACAAAAGATGCAGGAAAGATTGCCGGCTTAAAAGTAAAAAGAATAATAAATGAACCAACAGCTGCTTCTTTAGCTTATGGTTTAGACAAAAAGAAAGATGAAAAAATAGCGGTTTTTGATCTTGGAGGTGGAACTTTTGATATTTCAATACTTGAAATTGGTGAAGGCGTATTTGAAGTAAAATCCACAAATGGTGATGGCCATTTGGGTGGAGATGATTTTGACAAACGATTGATTGATTATTTGATCAAAGAATACAAAAAACAAGAGGGAATTGATATTTCCAAAGATCCAATGGTTGTTCAAAGATTAAAAGATTCTGCTGAAAAAGCGAAAATTGAATTATCCTCATCAAAACAGACAGAAATTAATCTTCCATATTTAACAGCAGATTCTAATGGTCCAAAACATTTAAATATTACTATCTCCAGAGCTAAATTTGATCAACTAACAGAAGATCTAGTAAAAAGAACAAAACAACCTTGTATAAATGCTATGAAAGATGCTAGTATTTCTAAAGGTGAAATTGATGAAATTATTTTAGTTGGAGGTTCAACGAGAATACCTGCTGTACAAAAATTAGTTAAAGAAATATTTGGTAAAGAATCAAATAAAACAGTTAATCCGGACGAAGTTGTTGCTTTAGGAGCGGCAATTCAAGGAGGAGTACTACAAGGTGATGTTAAAGATGTATTATTATTGGATGTGATACCACTATCATTGGGAATAGAAACTTTGGGTGGAGTATCTACAAAATTGTTAGATAAAAACACAACCATACCGGCTAAAAAAACAGAAATATTCAGCACCGCTGCAGACAATCAACCTGCAGTTGAAATACATGTTCTACAAGGAGAAAGATCACAAGCTACAAGTAATAGAACGCTTGGAAGATTTACATTGGATGGAATTCCACCTTCTCCAAGAGGAGTACCACAAATAGAAGTTTCATTTGATATTGATGCAAATGGTATCTTAAATGTTTCTGCAAAAGATAAAGCAACCAGTAAAGAACAACATATTACAATTGAATCGTCAAGCGGACTTAAGGAAAGCGAAATTGAAAATATGAAAAAAGACGCTGAAGAACATGAAAAAGAAGATAAAAAATGGAAAGAAACAATTGATGCTCACAATCAAGCCGAACAAATGATATTTTCTACAAAGAAACAACTTGATGAACTCAAAGATAAAATTTCTGATGAAGATAGAAAACCTGTTGAAGATGCATTAGAAGAATTAGAAAAAGTTAAAGATAGCAAAGATGCAAATGAGATAAAATCAAAAATAGAAGCAGTTACTCAAGCTTTTTCAAAAATTTCTGAAAAAATGTATAAAAACACACAAACAGATCAAGCAAAAGAACAAACACAGTCAAATTCTGAATCAAAAAATTCAAAATCAAAAGATGATGTTGAAGATGCGGACTATGAAGTAGTGGACGAAGATAAGAAATAACAATATTTCTTATCATATTAATATAAAAAGGAAGTATTAAATACTTCCTTTTTATTAATTTTTATAATATTTTAGTAGATTTTAACAGTTTTTTTTATTATATTAAATTATGATTATAGTAATGTAATATAATTTTTTGATTTCATTATATATAATAGTATAATGAACAGGAGTAAAAATGAAAAGCATAATAATTGCAACTAATGAAAACAAATTAGCTATCTGGCAAACAAATCATATTAAAGAATTGTTAAAATCACAATATCCTCAACTAAATATTCGTATTAAAATTATTAAAACAAATCATCAAAATAATAATGATTTTCAACTAAATGATGAAATTGTAGATATCCCTTACAGTTTAGAAATAGAAGAACAATTATTGAATAATGATATTCAGTTAGCAGTTCACAATGTCAAACATTTATCATATACAATTGATCCCGGTTTGATAATTGCCGGTTACATAAAAAGGGACTATTCTGAAGACGTATTCGTAACATTTAATAATATAAAAATAGATGATGACCTACCAAAGTTTATTGTTGGTGTTAGTAATTTAAGAAATTTTGTATTAATGAGAAAATATTATCCGAATATAAAATTAGTTATTTTGAATGGCGATGTAAAATCCCGTATTTTCAAATTAAAAAATTTAAAATTCAGCGGAGTTATTCTTAATAAAATAATGCTTAAGCGATTAAATATTTCAAAAACACCCTCTGAAGATTTACCAAAAGACAAATTTATTCCTACAGCAGGACAAGGTGCTACAGCATTAGTAACCCAAAGTCATAGATTTGATATAATAGAATTACTTCAACCGATATTAGACAAGGATACATATAATACAGTTACTGCGGAAAGAGCATTTATTTCAAAATTAAATATTAATAATAATTATCCTGTTGGTGTTTATGCAGAAATGATAGATAAAGAACTTTCTTTAACTGCATTTTTATCAGATAATGAAGGTGATATCTTCATCAAAGATAGTGTTACAAAAACATTTAGGGATAATAGTAAATCTATAGGAAATAAATTAGCCACCACATTTTTGAAAAACGATAAAATTAAAAAAATATTACCCATATAAAAAATAAAACATAGGTAACAAAAAAAAGCTCTCATATAAATTGAGAGCTTTTTTAAAATTATTTAGATTTAATAACTATTGTATTTTAAAAGTGACACCTAAAAGAAATCCATTTTCTGAATGTGAATAGTCTTCATAATTATCAAGTTCTGACATTATATATAGACCTTGTGTAAATCTTAAATCCAATCCAACAGATTCGTTAATATCATATCTAACTCCTACGCCAATATCAAGACCAAAAGATGAACCACTTTCATCTTCCAAAACATCATAACTATCCCAAGAATGATTGTTATATCGTAGCCCTAACAATCCAAAAACACCAACGATAGGTTCAACATCAAGTGCATCATAAATCAAATCACTTGCATCATAACGAGGTGTTATTCCAACTCCAATAACACTAGCTGTTCCATCGCCATCATCTTTTTGTGCAAAACTTGTATAGCTTATTAAACCTTCTACATTTAACGGCTCTAATGCTAATGGTAAGTCTAAAAAATTAGAAAGCTTAAAAATTGCACCACCGCCAAAATGAAAACCCATATCAAATATTCCCCCAGTTTCGCCCCAAGGTTCAACTGCGCCGACATTTACATAAGCTTTAATACCCCAAGTATCTACATCAGCAGTTTCTTCTACAGCTACTTCTTCTTCCTCAGTATCAGAAACCTTATCAAGAAAACTTCTCTCTTCCTCGACTGCTTCTGTTTCCTCAGTGTCAACATTTTCCTCTTCTAAGAGTTTTTGAAATTCTTCATCACTATCTGTTTCTTCTTGCGCAAACAAAAACGAAAAAGAAAACACCAATGATAAAACAAACAAAAGTTTCAAAAAATTCTTCATGCTAATTCCTCCTAATTATTTTCTATTTAAAATCACTTTTATTTCATTACCTCACCATATTAATCATTTAATTTTTAACATGCAAGTTTTTTTTATTTTTTTTTTAAAATAATTAACTTTTTCATAAAATTATTTACAAAATTATTCTTTTCACAGCTTAAAATCGTATTTTCAACCTCTTTTAACTTGTTTATTTCAATATTACTATCTATTAATGAATTGAATTTTATTCTCAAATCTTCTAAATTCATCGGTTCTCGAGGATCTCCTTTGGGATATTCTAAATATTTTTCATAAACTTGCCCATTTTTCATCTTTATTTTAACGCAAGATGGTTGTTTTTCCGGAAATATTTTCTCAAAATCTTTAGATGCTTTACCTTTTATTTTATTTATTACTTCCTTTATTTCTTTCCGTCTAATATTGACGTCAGCAAACGATTCTTTTGTGATTTTTTTGTCAATTATTGCACACGCAATACAATATGGTAAACTATGATCTGCTGTCTCTCGTGAATCCGGTTTATATTTTTCAGGATCAAATAAAATATCAGCAGCTCTTGCTATTGTAGTAATTATGACATTTTCCACATTATTATAATCAATGGAGTTTTCCCTTACTAATTCTAATGTAGCACTTATATGTGTATGTGTTAATGCCTCAGTTGGAAATGCTTTCATCGAACATTCCATTATTTTAAATTTTTCCCCCAAGTCCGCAAACAGGACATTTAAATCCCAATCGGGTCCATATACATCCATCAATCCTTCTTTCCCTTCAAATATTGCTTCTGTGCCGGTATAACCCTTTTCTGCCATTAAAGCAGCAAACACTCCGGATTGAACTGCCATTGGATCAACTGTATTTTTCATCATTGTTAATTTTCCTGCAGTAGGACAACCAATTGTATGATTATGACTTCCGCTAATACCAATTGCATTTACCATTTGCTCAACACTTAAATTTAGAACTTTTCCTGCAACAATAGGTGAAACAAATTGAGTTATTGTAGCGTGATGCCATTTTCTTTCTCTTAATCCCGGTTTAGCAAATTCACATAACCGCTGCTCAAATTCATATCCTAAAACAATAGCAACAATTACTTCTTTCATTGAAGCATTTACTTTTTCACCTAATGATAATGCAGCAGAAATTATATCAGATGGATGTGAAGGATCTTCTTTCCAATAAATATCATTAAAATCCAATGATCTGATCATTAAAGAATTTAAAAATGAAGCATTTACAGCCGGAATTTTTTTACCAAATCCAATAATTGTTGCTTCTTCTTTACCACCAATTTCAGTATAGATGTCTTTTATTATATTTACATCTTTTGTATTCATACTTCCATAAGCGCATCCTATTGAATCATATAAAAATCGTTTTGTCTGTTCTACAACTTTTTTTGGTAAATCTTCATATTGAAAACTTATAGCAAATTCTGAAATTTTTCTACTAATTGTTTTTTTGTCTTCTTTCACTCTTCCTCCAAATTTATATTATTGTATTATTTGGAATTATTGCTTCCTTTTTAATAACTACGATTCCATCTTTTATCCAATAATTTTCTGCTTCTTCAAATTCTTTATTGTCTTTATTAATAATTTTAACATTATCACCAATACAAACATTTTTATCAATAATAGCTTTTTGGATCTTACAATTTCTCCCAAGTCCTAAATATATTCCATTGCATTTTTTATCACTAAAAAAATCATTCCCCATAATAATGCTATCATTAATTATAGTATTATCACCAATAACACTTCTAATACCAATAATTGAATTTTTAATAGATTTCGCACCAATAAAGCATCCGTCATTTATTATAGAATGAAATATCTTCGTATCACCGATGCGAGATCCCTGTAGCATTCTGGCATGTGTATAAACAGGAAATGAATGGTCATTAAATTTAAATGGTGGGCTCATATCTGTCAAAGATAAATTCGCTTGATAAAATGCATCTATAGTACCAATATCCTCCCAATATCCATCAAAAAAATAAGCGTCTACTTTAAACTCCTTTATAGAACCCGGAATAATGTTACCACCGAAATCATCTTCTTTTATGTTTTTTAATTGCAAAACCAATATATCTTTATCAAATACATATATTCCCATTGATCCCCAAAATGGTTTTTCAGGAATACCGGTATCACTTTTCATCTTGTCCAATAATTCATCCTTGTTGGGTTTTTCTGCAAAATCAATTATTCTTCCATTATTATCAACTTTCAATATACCAAATGATTTTGCTTCTTCTCGAGTCACTGGTTTTACAGAAACAGTAATATCTGATTTTTTATCTCTGTGTTGTTGAACAAAATTTTTATAATTCATTCTATACAAATGATCACCAGCAAGAATCAAATATTGATCAAAATCATACGATTCAAAATGATGAATATTATGTCTTACGGCATCAGCGGTTCCCTGATACCATCCTAAATTATCCAAAGTTTGAGAAGCGGCGAGAACTTCTAAAAAGCCATTAGTAAAATAATCAAATCTATATGTTTGGCTAATATGTCTATGTAACGATTCACTATTAAACTGAGTTAAAATATAAATTTTTCTAATATCTGAATTCAAACAATTACTAATTGGAATATCAATAAGTCGATATTTTCCTCCTATTGGCACTGCTGGTTTTGCTCTTACAATTGTTAGAGGTGCTAATCTTGTCCCTTGCCCCCCTCCAAGAATAAGTGTCATTACATTTCTCATATACTTCCTTCCTATTTTTTTCTTTTATAATATATTAATAAAAGTATTAGTTATATCCAAAAAAAATATCACTAAATTTATATTTTTTTTTATTTCTTTTAGGAATATTATTTTATATATTAATGTCATTATGAAAAATGGAAAAATAAATTATAATAACCATACATTACTTCAATGGCAAATTTATCCATTTAAAAAAAACCCATTAAAGGGAATAGTTGCTGGAATTTTTATTCTAATGGTTTCAATTTATTCGGGTATGTTAATGAATAGCATCCTATTTTCTTTTATTATTTTAATAGTTTTCTTTATATTTGTATTATTACCCTATTATTTTTCAACAAAATTTATATTAACAGAAAAAAAAATAATTATACAAAATGCATTTTTAAAAAAAGAACAAAAGTGGGAATATTTCAGAAGATTTGATTATGATAAAAAAGTGATTAAGATATTTACATCTTTGAAAGCTTCTCGATTAGATAATTATAGATCTTTTAATTTAATATTTAATAATAATCGTGAACAAGTAATAGAAATAGTGAAAAGAAAAATAGAAAAATGAAAAAACAAATTCAAAAAAATAAAAATTACAATGAAGAAGAATTGATAAAATTAACAGCAAAAAAAATCGTTGATAGGCATTTATCAGTTCCTTCAATATTATTTTTGGATATTACAAAACCGCTAAATTTTATTGGTGCACAATTTCTTAATTTTTTTGGACCTTTTATTGAACCATTTTTTTCTAAAGGGCAATTTTATAAATATACAAAAATGTTGGAAAAACGAGAAAATATAGAAAAAATATTAATTGAAATTGAGAAAATGGAAAATGAGAAAAAAAGTGAAAAAAATAACAAAATGGCTTCATAAAAAAATTAATATTATTTTTTATTAGATATTAATAAAATAATTTGTATATTTTGATACTTAATTGGAGGATAGAATGAAAAATAAAGTAATATGGGTGAAAATATTTTTACTCTCTATGTTATTATTTAATTTTGCTCTCGGAAATGAAATAAATATTAATGTAGAAGTAGATAAAACAGAAGCTGAGGGACAACTTGTAAATATGGTAATTACAGGTGTTAATAATGAAACTAATTTTAAAGTATTTAAAAAATTAGGTGAAGATTCCCAATGGATAGAATTAAAGAGCATTAACAAATTATCATCAAAAATTTTTGTTAAAAATGATATTTCAACAATATTAAAAATTGTAACTTATGATGATAATGGAGAAATTATTACAGAAACGATTTCAAAACCTTTTACCACACAAGCAAAATGGTTCAATACATCTCGACTTGCAAGATTTATATTTTTATTAGTTACTTCTGCTCTAATATTATTTTTTATTAGAAAAGCAAAAAAGAAAGAAGATATTTATTTGCGTCCAATAGCTGGTTTGAAAGCATTTGAAGAGGCTGTTGGAAGAGCTACAGAAATGGGTAAATCTGTGTTATTTGTTCCCGGAATAATGGATTTAGATCAAGTTGAAACAATTTCGGGAATAATTATTCTTGGTCATATATCTAAAATGACTGCAAAATATGAAACAGATCTAAATGTTCCTGTGGCTCGTTCTATTGTTATGGAAGCAGGAAGAGAAATTGTAAGAGAATCGTATATGAGTCAAGGAAGACCGGACCAATTTAATTCTGATATGGTTCACTACTTGACAGATGATCAATTTGCATACGCTGCAGGAGTGAATGGAATTATGTTAAGAGAGAAACCGGCAGCAATATTTATGCAAGGTAAATTTTACGCCGAATCACTGATCTTAGCCGAAACGGGAAACTCTATTGGTGCTATTCAAATTGCCGGAACCGGTTCGCAAGCTCAATTGCCATTTTTTATTACAGCTTGTGATTATACACTCATAGGAGAGGAATTTTTTGCTGCAAGTGCATATTTAGGTAAAGATCCAAAACTACTTGGTTCAATAAAAGGTCAGGATATGGTAAAAGCAGCAATAATGAT
>LSCC01000028.1 GCA_001577215.1 Fidelibacterota bacterium TCS52 | reverse complement strand
TTTGGCAATTCAATAATAATTCTTTTTTCACTTAATTCGTTTAATTCGATAAATTCGATGATCAGTTCTAAGTATCAAATATCAAATTAATTAAATATTCTTCTCGAACCTTCTCTCAAATTTCAAATATTCATCTTTATCTTTTAATTCTTTATAAATAAATTTTTCCAATGCAATAATTCTATTCTTGAATGAATACGGAAACCAGTGAGTTGCATCTTCAATACTATGACTTCTTGGCATTTGAGATTCCAATCTTTTCATTACATTAGTCAACCCTCTAACATCATATCCGGCTCTGTATGCATAGATAACTCCCATTTTATCAGCTTCCATTTCATACTCTTCTTTACGACCTTTTATAGATCTTTCATACATTTGATTTGCTAATTCATCCATCTCTTTTGTATCTGTTTCAAAAGCTTTATCTAATTCACTAAATGCTTCTTCTGCCTTTAATTTCACTTTTCTTTTTGCGGCTTCAATGCTCCCATGCTGTAAGGTAATATGTGATATTTCATGACCGATCAAGCAAGCTAATTCACTCTCATTTTTACACTCTTTCAACATTCCATTAGATATTACAATTACTCCAATTGGTAATGCATTTACAAATAATTCATCACTATCAGCAATATGAACACAAATAGGCAGATCATAATATTCTGTATTTTCTATAATTAGTTGAGTAACATTATTAACATAATTCAATTTTCTTTGATCACTAATAACACCATCGGCAGTAAATTTTGCTGCTATATAACTACTTACAGCAAATAAAGATTCATCAATAACAAATGGTTTTGGATCTGATATTCTATATTTCCTTTGAAATTTTCTAACACTCCATCTATCTTTGTAAGTTTCCTCTTTGAATTTTAAGTATAAACTTGGTACCACATAATTTTTACGAGGATGCTGAAGAATTTCTTTATTAAGTGATTCGTCTCCCAACTTACTTTCAAAAAATCCCTTAACAGCAGCGGTTACCAGTGTTGTCGATGCCTTTTTGTCTGATATATCTTTAGCCATTTCTCCATAATCAATCGTCCCTTCAACTTTTACAAAAGCATTAGATGATATCCACCCCTTTTTCCCTTTTGTGGTCTGAACATTTTTCCAAGATTTACCATCTTCTAATATTGTAACATCATCTCCTCTATTTAACACAGTTACAACAGGATAAAATGCTCCTTTTCCACTTCGCAAAGTTATATTATTATTAACAATCTGTTTAGCCATTAAAGTTGCAATTATTACAACTACTGCAACAATAACAAATAAAACTCTCTTTTTCATAACTGACCTCCTTTATAATTAATTAAGTTTACAATAACTAAAACAATTATACAATAAATTTTTCAATTAAATAAAATATTAATATTATTTTGTTTTAAAAGTAAAAACTCCCTGTTCGTCAACTAACTCAGGTGTTTTTTTCAAAAATTTACATCTATCTATAAATGCTTTTGAAGGGGCATCATCTTCAGAAATTTCCAAAACATTTTCAAATGCTTTTATTGCTTTTCTCCAATCACGACTACGGTAAATATTCAAAGCACTATTAAATTTATTTTCAATTTCAATTTTTTCTTTTGTCATATTTTCAACTCTATCAACTAAAGTAAAAATTCTTATCGGTAAGTGTTTACCTTTTACGCGAATGAGATCAATTTCTCTAAAATAATAGTCATCTTTCACATATTTCCAAGTATTTTCACTCAACATATTTGTAATTCCATAACTTTTATTTACTCCTTCTAACCGAGCAGATAAATTTACGGTATCACCGATTGCTGTATAATCCATTCGTTTTTCGCTTCCCAAATTTCCAACAACCATATCACCACTATTTATACCAATACGAGTTCGGATCATAGAATTTTCAGAGGGGATAAGCTCATTAACTTTTTGTTCACGAAAAGCCAAAATAATTTCACAAGCAGCTTTAGCATGATCTTTTCTTTCGATAGGAGCTCCAAAAATTGCCATAATTCCATCACCCGTATATTTATCCAGCATTCCACCATTTTTTAAAACTATAGAGGTAATTATATGAAAATATTTATTCAATGTTTCGATTACTTTTTTTGGATCTTTCTTTTCAGAATATGTAGTAAATCCTTGTAGATCTGTAAATAGAACCGTACCAGTTACTTCAGAACCCGTCAAATTTATTTTGTCAGGTTCTTTCATTAGCAATTCAATTACTCCTTTATCAAGATACCTTGAAAAAATTGTTTTTATCTGCCTTTTTGCCTGACCTTCTGTTAACATTTTATACATAGATGAACTGGTACTTATTAAAATAATTCCCAAAACAGGAAATACAAAATCAAAATTTATTGCCCATTTAACAAATACAATAAAATTTAAGAATATAACAATTATTATCGATAAAATAGCCATACTCAATGAATATTTTAAATCTTTAGTTAAAAATAAATAACTAATCAAGATCAATAGAAAAAAAGTTAATCCATAAATTATCATATCTGAAACTGACCTCAACCGATGATGATTTACTAAATTATCAAACAATGTAGCATGAATTTCTCCACCCGGAAATGGAGCAACTGAAGTAAAAGGAGTAACTTTTAAATCTAATAATCCTGATGCAGAGGCACAGATCAATATATTTTTATCTTTATATTCAGAAAACGGTATTTGTGGTTCCAGTCCTTGTTTATATTGAATAGCAGATAAAAAGACAGCGTGAAAAGAATCGTAACGATATGTTCCTACTCTACTTTCTCCACCGGGTCCAAACCAATAAATCCGATAATTTCCATCTTTGTCCAGATATATTTTATTCTTTTTTGTAACAAGAACATTATTCTTTTCATTATATTTTATTACAGAATCTTTTGTTGTGTGAAGATAGGTGGCAAAAGCTAATTGCGGGAACAGTTTATCTTCAATTCTAATCATTAAAGGTGCCCTTCGGCAAACTCCATCATTATCATAAGTAAATCCGGTTGCACCAATAGATGCTACACCTTTGTTTAATATTGGCAATGGTAATGAAATTGATGGATATTCTTCTGCAGGATACAATTCAGAATTCTTAAATTTTAAGGTATATTTATCATAATTACTTTTTTCTAAATTAGTTGTAGAATCAGTTGCATTTGCTCCTAAGATAACTTGTCCATTATTAGCAATAGAATTACTAAAATTTTTATTTGAACTCTCTGCATCAACTTCTAAACGAGCGATCTCTGATTTACTAAACAACATATCAAACATGACCGATTTTGCACCTGCAGCATTTAAATAATCAAGAACAAATGCATAAAACTCACGCGGCCACGGCCAATTGATCATATATTCATCAGAAGAAAAATAATCGATAGATTTATTATCGATCGCTATTATAACCGTATTAGTATCGCTTTTTTCGGAATTATAAAAATTATGCCATTTTAGATCAACAGCTGCATATTCTATATGCTTATAAAGATTACTAAATGAAAATAACATCAATATAATAACAATCACAGTTGCACTTATAATTGAAAGTACAGCTGTATTTTTTTTTCTTTTATTATTCACTTTTTTCAACAATTATTAATTAAAATAATATTATAGAAAAAAATTATTTTAAAATTGAAATTTGTTTTAATGCAGTATTTTTATATTCACTCTCGGGATAATATTGTACTAATCTCTCAAATTCTTCAATAGCTCGGCGATTATTTCTCAACTGTTTATAACAAATTCCTAATTTTAATTGTGCATCATCATATTTATCGGTTTCATCAAAAGAAAAAACCTTTTCGAATTCATTTATTGATTGACTATATTCACCTAAAGCATAATAACATTCTGCAAGCCAGTATTGGGCATTATCTTTTAATTTAGCTTCTGCATTATTAACTAAAATGCGAAATTGTGAAAGAGCTTCTTTATATTTCTTATTATTAAAATTATCTAATGCATCTTGATATGAAACTTGAGATACTTTTTTAATTATTTTAACTTTTTTAACTTCTGAAGATAATTGAGATTTAATATCATTAAGTTCTTTTTTTAAAGAGCTGATAGTTTCGTTTATTGAAGTAATTGTTTTATTATCTACAGAAGAACTAGAATCGGTTTCACTTCTTTCCAGTTCAGCCATACCTTTAAATAATAATTTTTGTTTTTTCTCAAGTACAACCGTATTGTCAATATTTTCTTTAACCTTGTTGAGGACAATTTTTAAATTTTCTTCATTTGTTTTATCACTCTTTAAAGCATTGACTTCTTTTTCTATATCACTAATTTTCTTGACAATTATTTTTATTTGATTGTCAACTTTTTTTACGCTTTTGCCGACTCTACTTAACTCTGCAATAATTACTTTTATTTGCTTATCCTGCGTTTTATCTTGGCTTGAAGTTTCAGCCATTATAATTTGGGCAAAAAACACAATGCTTAGCATTACAATTAAACTTACTAAAATTCGCTTTTTCATTTCTTCCTCCTTTTAATTTTCTTCTAATTGATTAAATGTAGAAATAATTTAATAAATATCCAATAAATAATAAAAAAAACAATAAAAATACTTTATTTTTTGCCATTATTTACTAAAATTTATATAAAATAATACTAAATCTAGATAAAATTTGGTTATTTTATTTATATTTAGACAAATATTATTTTTTATTTAAACTTATTATTTATATTAATCTTAATATTTATCTCAATACAGCCAACAATATTCCTGCACTAACTGCCGAACCAATTACACCGGCAACATTTGGACCCATCGCATGCATCAATAGATAATTAGACCTATCGTATTGAGCTCCTACATGCTGAACAACACGAGCGGAATCAGGAACTGCACTCACTCCTGCTGCACCACAAAGTGGATTTATTTTATTTCCGACTTTCAAAAATAGGTTCATAAATTTAGCAAAAAGTATTCCACCTGAAGTAGCGATCATAAATGAAATTGCTCCCAAAACAAAGATAAATAATGACTCTTTTGTTAAAAAAGTTGTTGCCTGCGTAGATGCTCCGACGGTAACTCCAAGCAATATTGTTACAATATCAATAAGAGCATTTCTTGCCGTTTTTGCTAATCTGCCTGTAACTCCACTCTCTTTTAGTAAATTTCCAAAAAACAACATTCCAAGCAATGGCAAGGCACCGGGAGAAATAAAGGCAGTAATGATAAATCCTAAAATTGGGAAGAGAATTTTTTCTACTTTTTTAACTTGTCTAACCGGCTTCATCTTAATTTTTCGTTCTTTATCTGTTGTAAATAATTTCATAAGTGGTGGTTGGATTACCGGAACTAATGCCATATATGAATATGCGGCGATTGCAATTGCACCCATCAGATGCGGAGCAAGTTTAGATGACAAAAAGATTGCGGTTGGCCCGTCGGCTCCTCCAATAATTCCAATTGCTCCACTTTCCATTGGACTGAATCCTAAAGCACTCGCACCCATAAATGTTAGAAAAATTCCTATTTGAGCTGCAGCACCAAGGACAACAAGTTTAGGATTGGATAATAAAGCAGAAAAATCCGTCATTGCACCAATTCCTAAAAATATCAACGGTGGATATATTCCTTTCAACACACCATAATATAAATAATTCAATACTGAGTCATCTTCATAAATTCCAATTTGCATTCCAGCAGATTCTAAAAACGGAATATTACCAATGATGATCCCAAAACCAATTGGAATTAATAATAATGGTTCATAATTTTTTGCGATTCCCAAGAAAATACATATTCCACCAGCTATGATCATTATAATATGTCCCCAAGTAACATTAGCAAATCCGGAATATTTCAAAAATTCTATTACAATATCCATTTTCCCATACCTTATTATTTATATATATTAATTAATTTTCTAATTCCATAATTACTCCACCTTCTAAGACAGAATCGCCTTCTTTTACATTTATGGATTTGATCTTTCCCTTTCTTGTTGCTAAAATATCGTTTTCCATTTTCATTGCTTCCATCACGGCAACTAAATCTCCGTTTTTAACTTCGTCGCCTTTTTTAGCTAATACCTTTATTATAACTCCTGGAATAGGAGCTTTAATGGATTTTGAGCCTACTGATTTTTTTTTGCTTTTAGCGGGAGTTGGAGATATTTGAGTTATTTGCTCTTTTTCTTCAGTAGTTTTTAATTTAGGTGAAGCTTTATCTTTATCCGTATCTAAAATATCAATTTCATAATCCTGTCCATTACAATTAACAACAGCAGTATTAATACTCAACGATTTTATATTTACATCAAAGCGACTACCATTAATTGAAAATTTATATCTTTTCATTTTTCTCTCCGAAATTTATTTATTTTAATTTTAATCAAAATATTCTCATTTTTTTTAAATAAAATTAGTTTTTTCTTCTATCAGGAATTCTTCTCATTGACAGGATCTTACTTGACCATGGTGAATATGGTCTTATCAATTTATTAATAGTTAAAATTGCATTCTCTTCTTCCGTTTTATATTTCATTTCCATATGAATAGCGGTACTAATAGCTAACACAGTTTCGATATCAGGGCGATTATCCTTGATCTTTATCATTCTTAACTTGTTTTTCTTTTTTCTGATCGTTTTTAACTGCCTATACTTTGAATATTTGATAACCCAAGAAATAAATTGCATAAAGAAATAAATCACGATCAATGATATCATTACGATCATTATTCCAAATAAGGCAATCATATAAATATTGCTTATTTCGGAATTACTTCCAAACGCAGGTATTGCAAACAACATAATAAACAGCAAATATTTTTTAATGATTTTACACATTACTCACTCATTTTTTTTATTAATTTTATTATAATGGAATATTCCCATGTTTTTTCATTGGTCTGGATTCTTTTTTATTAGTTAAACTTTCTAAAGCTCTAATAATTCTAAATCGACTATTCTTTGGTTCTATAATATCATCAACAAACCCATTACTTGCAGCAATATAAGGATTTGCAAACTTTTCTCTATATTCATCTTGTAATTTTTTTTCTTTTTCACCATTCACATCATCTTGTAATTGTTTACGATATAATATTTCTACTGCTCCTTTTGCACCCATAACAGCAATTTCAGAAGTTGGCCAAGCATAATTTATGTCACTTTTTAAATGCTTACTGCTCATTACAATATAAGCACCACCATAAGCTTTTCGCGTAATAATTGTAATTTTAGGAACCGTTGCTTCAGCATAAGCATAAATCAATTTGGCACCATGAGCAATTATTCCATCATATTCTTGAGATGTACCTGGCATAAATCCCGGAACATCCACTAAAGTTACTAAAGGAATATTAAATGCATCACAAAATCGAACAAATCTTGCTGCTTTTATACTTGCTTTAATATCAAGAACTCCGGCAAGATAACTTGGCTGATTTGCAACTATACCTACGGATTTCCCATTAAAACGAGCAAAACCAACAATAATATTTGGAGCATAACTTTTTGAAACCTCAAGAAATTCATTATTATCAGCAATATCTAGAATTATCTGTTTCATATTATACGGCTTGTTTGGAGATTCGGGAATAATATCATTTAATTCATCTGACATTCTATCTATTGGATCTTTACATGAAACACGTGGTGTGTCTTCAAAATTATTTTGTGGAATATATGAAATTAACTTCCTGATCAAAAACAACGCATTTTCTTCAGATTCACGAACAAAATGAGCTACTCCGGATTGAGAAGCATGCATCATTGCACCACCTAATTCTTCTACAGTAACATCTTCATTTGTTACAGTTTTGACGACTTTTGGACCTGTAATAAACATATAAGACGAATCCTTTGCCATTACTACAAAATCAGTAATTGCCGGACTATAAACTGCTCCACCTGCACAAGGACCTAAAATCAATGATATCTGTGGAATGACTCCCGATGCTTCAACATTCCTCTGAAAAATCTCACCATAACCAAATAATGACATCACTCCTTCTTGAATTCTTGCTCCACCAGAATCGTTAATTCCAATTACCGGAGCACCATTTTTAATTGCTTTATCCATTACTTTGCAAATTTTATTAGAAACTGCTTCGCCTAAACTTCCACCGAGAACTGTAAAATTCTGAGCGAATACATAAACCAATCTGCCATTAATTGTTCCATAACCGGTAACTACGGCATCTCCTGAAAAATGCTTCTTATCTAAACCAAAATCAGTAGCTCTATGTGTAACGAACATATCGAATTCTTCAAAAGAATCTTGATCCAACAGCATTTCTAATCTTTCTCTTGCAGTATATTTTCCTTTTGCATGTTGTTTTTCTATTCTTTTTTCACCACCACCAAGTCGTGCTTCTTGTCTTTTATTTATCAACTCATCTATTTTTTTATGCATACTCATAACTTATACACTCCCTTCATAAAAATAATATTTCTTTAAATAATTTGATCATAACTTAATGTTCTTCGGTTAATTCTGTTAATACACGAAAAGTCGATCTTGGATGCAAAAATGCAATTTGATGATTTCCTGCTCCTAATCTTGGCTTGTGATCTATCATCTTTTTATCTGCTTTTTCCAT
>LSCC01000027.1 GCA_001577215.1 Fidelibacterota bacterium TCS52 | reverse complement strand
TGCTGATTTTATCACATTATCGTAATTTAATAATGGCTCTCCCATACCCATATATACTACATTAGTAATTTCTTCATTAATATCATTCTTTATAAATAATAACTGATCAATGATTTCTCCGACAGAAAGATTACGAATAAATCCCATTTTGGCAGTTTGGCAGAACTTACAATCTAATCCACATCCTACTTGGGAACTTAAGCAGACGGTTTTTCTTTTATTTTCTAAAATAACTACACTTTCAATATAATTTCCATCACTTAATTTAAATAAATATTTTTTTGAAGAATTTTGGATTTTCGTATTTGGATTTACTATTTCTATTAAATTAAAATTCCCATATTTTATTATTTCATTTTTTAATTTTTTAGGGACATTTAACATTTCATTCGGTGAATTTACAAATTTTTTATAAATCCAGTTAAATATTTGCTTACCTCTAAATTTAGAATACTTCTGTTCTTCAATCCAATTATTTAATTCATGTGATGTAAAATTTTTAATACTTCTTATTTCATTTTTGCTCATAATATTTAATAAAACTTTTTTTATAAAATTATTTTGTTTTTCTATAATTTATATTTAAATTAAATAAAATGGAATAAAAAAATAAAAAATAGGTATAATTATGACAACAAATGAAATAATATCCCTTTTGTCCGAAAGGCTAAATTGCACTCAAGTAGAAGCGAAAAAAACATTTGATAAAACTATTGGGACTTTCAAAGAAATAATAGAAAAAGAAAATGTTTTTACTTTACCAAAATACGGTACTTTCTCTGTGAAAAAAAAGAAAAGAAGAAAATCCTTTAATCCTAAAAAGAAAGTTCATCTTATGTTACCTGTTAAAAATGTCTTATCTTTTAAACCAAGTGATCTTTTAAAAGATGAAGTTAAAAAATGGAGGGTTAAATAATGAATAATAAAGTAACCTTACAAGAAATAATTGATGCTATTGTAGAAAAAACAGACCATAAAAAAATATTTATAAATGATTATATTCATGAACTTATTAATGCTATTAAAGAAGGATTACAAAGAGATGGTCATGTTAATATAACCGGTTTAGGTATTTTTAAATTAAATTGGGTTAAAACACAAAATATGAGAAATCCAAGAACAGGTGAGAATATTGAAGTACCTGCTCACAGTAAAATTCATTTTCGGCCTGATAAAAAAATGAGAATTTTTGTTAATCGTAAATATAATCATTTAAATCCTAAAGAAATTGTAACAAAAAAAAGCAAAAAAAAAGAAGGAGAGATCATGAAAGATGAAATTAATGTTGAAGATAAAGATGTTAATGATGTGCCCACTGCTCAAGACAAACCTAAAGAAGATATTATTACAAAAAAACCACCAAAAAAATTCCCTTATATTCCTGTTATTGGCTCATTAATTATTATTTTAATCATATTTTTATTATTTCAATTCCTTAATAGACAAGAAAAAAAACCCGATCATTCTGTTCCTCCAAAATTAGAAATGGTTAAAGAAAAAGATACCGTAAAAAAAGATAAAAGTATTGCTATTGCTGAAAAAAAGAAAGAGCCTACTATTAAAAAAACGGAAACTACTTATAAAGAAACTTCTATTATACATCATGTAATTTCAGGTAATACACTTTGGGGATTGGCTGATAAATATTATGAAAATGCTCCATTGTGGCCAAATATATACAGAAAAAACATGGAAACAGTTTCTAACCCAGATATTATTTTATCTGGAAAAAGTATCGAAGTACCAAATTTAGAAGGAACAGGATATAATTTAACCAAAAGAGACTCCTTCAATATCGCAGAAGGTTATTATTTGTCTTATCTTGCTTATAAAAAATGTGGTAATGAAAAAGCTAGTGAATTTTTGAGAATAGCCAAAAGATTTAACACGACTGTTGAAAAGAATAAAAAATAGTTCTAACTACAAATATAAATCCAAGGAAATATTGTGGTAGAGAAAATTAATGTTGAGAAGAATAGCAAAAAAATTTAGCGCTACCATTGAAAAAAAATAAATGATAATTTAGAATAAATTGGGGAATTAGCTCAGTTGGGAGAGCATCTCGATGGCATCGAGGGGGTCAACGGTTCGAGCCCGTTATTCTCCACTAACAAATTTAGTTAAACAGTTTTAAATTTTAATTTTAATAGTTAAATAATAACTTCTAACTGCAGCAGGCCAATAAACATCTATTCTTGTATTTTTATCACTATAATAATTATATCCGAAAGTTTCATAAAGTGTGTCAAAAAGATTATTAATTCTAAAATCAATAACAGTTTCAAATCCTAAAATATTTTCAAATTCTATTCTTGTTCCAATATTAAATAAATTATATTTGCTGATTGAAGCAGATTTCGTATTGTTAAAATCAATATATTGTTTACCAACATGGCTATAATCAAACCATATTTTAGCTATTTTGTATTTGTAAGTTATTTTACCATTATATTGAATTGCAGGATATGCAGGAATTGTTTTATTTGAATAATCCGCAATTCCTCCATAACCGCCCCAACCAAGTGAATCTCCAAAATACTCTACAAAATAATTGTCTGAATAAGAAAAATTACTATTAAATTTTAAATGTTCACCAAATTTGCTTATTAACGAAAACTCGAGACCTTGATGAATACTTTTGTCAGCATTTCCGTGTAATGCTTCTGTGCTCCCTTCATTATACCGATATTCAACAGGAACTAATTCATTTTTAAATTGCATTCTAAATAAATTTAATGATGCACTTATGTTTTTATCGTTATATTGAACACCAAATTCAGAATCAATTAAAAATTCTTCTTTAACTTTTGGAGTTGCATATTCATTTTCAATATTTTTTACAGCTGGTTCCATATCCGGTTCATCATGATCATAAATATCGCCATTTGAAGGTTCACGATGAGCAGTAGAAATATTACCAAAAATAGATAGATCATTTGAAAAATTATATCTTATCCCAAAATGTGGATCAAAAAAATCATATTTTAATTTATATTCATATCCGTTAGAAAAAGCTCCAATTACATCCTGATCAAATTCATAACGATGCCCCAAATATTTTAAATCAACCATTGTTAATAAATTATCAGTAATTTCAATTATTGAATGAATATAAAATGAAAAACTTATTTTTTTACTTTCATCTGAATAATAGAAATGATCGTCTGATATAAAATTTATATTTTCTGCTTGTAAAACTTTACCAAAATGATCCGCTGAATAATTTCTATAGTCACCTCCAATTGTTATTTGTCCAAAATTTAAATTATGTGAATAATGATAAACAGTCCCATAATAACCATTTTTTAACCATTTTCTACGAATCAAATCCACTTCTTCTACACTTGTATCAGCCATTAATTCATTTAAATTATATTCTACGACGCTTTTATTACCTTTAAATTGCTCATAATATCCATCACCCGACACCTTATATAGCGTAATATTCATAAGTCCATTATTCTTAATTTTATGACTATGCTGTAATGAGATAATTGATTGAGTAAAAACATCTTTATTCACATCATTAAATCCACTATTATATTCAGGATCCGCATAATAATTATATCTTCTATCGCTTCTGTCACTCAAATCATAACCATAATATGGAATTACTCCATCCCATGAAAACATTGTTTTTTCAAATCCGTAAATAATTTCAAATTGTGTTCTGCTTTTTTCACTATTTTTTTCAAGTGCAAATTGATATGAATCTTGTTCAGTACCACTGCCCTTTCTATATCCATTGCTCGACAAATTACTATATCTACCGAACACCACAAAATTTTTAATATTTTCAGGTTTTTCTACAAAATGAAAAGAATATTTGTTGCTCGATAAATTTAGCATATTCTTATCACAATAATTTCCATATCCAAAAATACTTGTAAATCCTTCTTCCATTTTATAATAATTAGTTGTTAAATTGACACTTCCTCCAAAAGCAGCTGAACCATAAAGAGAATTTGCAACTCCCCTTTGTATTTGTATATCACTTACTGACGAAGCAATATCGCCATGGTCCACCCAATAAACAGAATGTGATTCTGGATCATTTAATGGAATTCCATTTATCAAAATACTTATTCTATTTTGTGAAAAACCACGAATTTTCAAATAAGAATAACCAACACCATTACCGGCATCGGAATATGAAAATGTTCCGGGAGTATCATTTAACATCATTGGTAAATCCTGATGTGAATGTTTACTATTTATTTCACCTTTATTTAATTGAGTAATAGCAATTGGTGTCTTCCCTTCTGTTGCTCTTGATGCCGTGACTAAAATTTCTTCACTTGTTAAAACTGAAGGTTTTAATAGAATTAAATTTTGCACCTTTTTAACAACTATAATTTTATTCTTATATCCAATATGCGAGATTTTTAACTTTACTGGTAATTTCTTAATCTTTAAACGAAAATATCCAAATTTATCAGTAGTAGTTCCAATTGAATCATCATTTACTTGTACATTTACTCCAACAATTGACTCATTTGTGATTTTATTTTTTACTAATCCGTTAACAAAATAATTATCACCAAATAGAAAAGAAATCATAATACAAAAAGTAATTATTAACTTTATAAAAACTGTAAATAATGGACTTTTGGTTGAATTAATGTTTAATTTGTTTTTTTGTTTTTTCATTTTTTCCTCCGTCGGTATTACCCGTTTCAGGTTCTAAGGGTTTTATCTCAGTCGATTTATTGATCGACACCCCCAAAATTTCATATATATATTATATTAATCACATGTTGTTTTGTCAAGAAAATTCCAGATTTATTTTGAATCCTATTTGTTTTTAAATTAAAGTTCAACAAACCCAGAACCTCAAAGTTACCTACCAATCTCATTCATTTTATTTATAAATTTCATTTAAGATTATATATAAAAAAAAAGAGACAACAAAATTGTTGTCTCTTTTAAATATAATTTTGGTTGCTAATTACATTTTAGCCATTTTTTCTAACAGATCAACAACGCGAACACTATAACTCCATTCGTTATCGTACCAACTTATAATTTTCACTATATTTCCACTTACCATAGTTAATAAAGAGTCGAATATTGATGAATGAGAATTACCAACGATATCAATTGAAACTACAGGATCAATTAAATATTCTAATATTCCTTTCATTGAACCTTCAGATGCTTTTTTCATTGCAGCATTTACTTTTTCAACAGTAACATCTTTTTCAACTTCTACGGTTAGATCAACAACAGAACCATCAGGAGTAGGAACTCTCATTGCCATTCCATCTAATTTTCCATTTAGTTCGGGAATTACTTTTCCAGTTGCTTTTGCGGCGCCGGTTGTTGTTGGAATAATTGATACTGCTGCTGTTCTTGCTCTACGAAGATCTTTTTTATGAGGTCCATCAAGTGTATTTTGATCATTTGTATATGCGTGAGTAGTTGTCATTAATCCATTTTTAATGCCGAATTCGTCATTCAATACTTTTGCTACCGGAGCAAGGCAATTTGTTGTACATGAAGCATTTGATACGATTTTATCTTCTGCTTTCAATATTTCATCGTTTACACCGAGAACAATCGTTCTGTCAATTTCATCTTTTGCCGGTACAGTTAAAACAACTTTTTTAGCACCTGCTTCCAAATGTTTTTCTATTTGTGCTCTTTTTCTGAATAAACCAGTTGCCTCTACCACATATTCAACGCCAAGATCTTTCCAAGGTAGATCAGCAGGGTCTTTTTCTGCTAATACTTTAATTTCTTTTCCATCAACGATAATAGAATTTTCATTATATGAAACTTCACCAGAATATTTACCGTGCACTGAATCGTATTTTAATAAATGCGATAATGATTTTGAATCTGTCAAATCATTAAGTGCTATTACTTCAAATTCTTCTCTTTTAGCCATTTCACGGAATACCAATCTTCCTATTCTTCCAAATCCGTTAATTCCTACTTTAATTTTCATTACATTTCTCCTTTTATTTTTCTTTTAACTAAGCCGAATTATAATAATATTTTTCTATTATATCAACAAATTTCTAAATATTTTCATTATTAAACGAATTAAGGATTATTTCATAACGAAATCCTTTTCTGCTTAAATAATTATACAACTTGTTTTTAAAACTTTTATCGTGTATTTTTTTCAATAATATTTTCTTTTTATTTAAATGAAATAAACAATTACTTAGAAAAATATCATCATCTAAATTATCAAGTAAATTGTCTATCAAATCTCTAGATAATCCTTTTTGATACAATTTCTTCCTTATTATCATCATACCGGATTTTTTATTATTTAATAATTTATTTAAATACATTTTACCAAATTTATTATCGTCCAAATATCCATTCTCTAACAAGTATTCAATTGTTTTATCAATTACTTTTTTATCAAAATCTCGTTTTTTTAACTTTAATTTTAATTCATTCACACTATGATCACGATATGTCAATAAAAAAAATGACTTCTCTTTTGCTCTATCATACTCGTTTTCAGAAATTATTTTTTCTAACTGTTTATCAGTAATCTCACTGCCTTCAGCAAGAGAATATTTATCAATATAACTATTATCTAATGTGATTTTTTTGTTATTTGAAAAATGAATGTCACAAATATTCGAATTTTTTTTATGATAATGTATTTTAGATATCTTATTCATTAATGAAGAATTGCGTATTTATTTTTTTTCTTTTATATCGTCTCTGTTTTTCTTTTTCTTCTCGCTAACTTCCAGTCCCAATGCCGATTGAACTTCATTAGCAATTTCATTTAAAATATCTTTATTTTCATCTAAAAATGTTTTTGTGTTTTCTCTCCCCTGACCAATTCGTTCTTTTTCGTAACTATACCATGATCCTGATTTATCCACAATATCCAAAGTAACAGCTAAATCTAAAACATCACCTGTATAACTAATTCCTTTTCCATACATTATATCAAATTCCGTTTTTTTAAATGGTGGTGCGACTTTATTTTTCACAACTTTTACACGAGTCCTATTTCCCAATACATCAGAACCATCTTTTATTGAAGTAACTCTTCGAATTTCTAATCTTAAACTTGTATAAAATTTTAATGCTCTACCACCACTAGTAGTCTCAGGATTACCGAATACAACTCCAATTTTCATCCTTATTTGATTTATAAAAACGACAGCAATATTTGATTTACTAACTGCTCCAGTCAATTTTCTTAATGCCTGACTCATTAATCGTGCCTGAACTCCCATTTGGCTATCACCCATATTTCCTTCAATTTCAGATTTTGGTGTCAAAGCAGCGACAGAATCAATAATAATTATATCAATTGCATTACTTCTCACTAATGTCTCAGTTATTTCCAATGCTTCTTCCCCAGAACCAGGTTGAGAAACCAGTAAATCGTTAATATTTACACCTAAGTTTTTAGCATAATTTATATCCAAAGCATGTTCAGCATCAATGAAAGCGGCATTTCCACCTGATTTTTGCGCTTCTGCTATGCAATGTAAAGCAAGTGTGGTTTTTCCCGATGATTCCGGACCATAAATTTCTGTTATTCTTCCTTTAGGAATTCCACCAATTCCAATTGCAATATCTAAACTTAAAGAACCTGTAGAAATTGTACCAATTTTAGAAGGTATCGCTTTATCACCTAATCGCATAATTGCCCCTTTTCCAAATTGCTTTTGAATTTGAGACATTGCCATATCTAATGTTTTTTCTTTATCTTGATTAGCCATTTTGTCCTCTCTATTTTTTTATACTTTTAATTATAAAATATACATAATTGTTTTTGGAAATAAAAAGATTTAAATAATTATTTTTTCTATCGTTTCCTACTTACATCTTCCACAAAAAAATAATAATATAATTTGAAAATTATTATAAATAATATATATTATTTATATATGTGATTTTGTAATTAACAATTAAAATGGAGAATTTAAAATGATCCCAATTAAACCTGCAGAAAGAGTAAAAAATATTCATTATGCAATTAGAGAAGTTGTGGCTTTAGCAAATGAAATAAAAGCAACCGGGAAAAAAATGCATTATTTAAATATTGGAGACCCAAATAAATACGACTTCGCTCCTCCCAAACACATGACAGATGCGGTTGCAAAGGCAATGCAAAATAATTTAAACGGATATTCTCCTGCATCTGGAATTGAAGATGCACGCGATGCGATCAAAAGACAGGCAGAAAGATCAAAAATAAAAAATATCAAAGATATAATTATTACCACAGGTGCAAGTGAAGGAATCGAATTATCAATAACAGGATTATGTAACTCAAAAGATAATATTTTATTACCATTTCCAAGTTATCCGCTCTATTCAGCAATTTTGGGAAAATTAGAAGCTGAGGTGAATCCATATTATCTTAATGAAGACGATAATTGGAATCTGAATATTGAGGATATTGAAAAACGGATAAATAAACGCACAAAAGGAATAGTGATAATAAATCCAAATAATCCAACCGGGGCAGTTTATCCAAAAGAAACTTTGCTTGAAATAATTGAACTTGCAAAAAAATACAACTTAGTAATTTTCAGCGATGAAATTTATGATAAAATTATTCTTGATGATACTAAATATACTTCTTTAGCTTCTTTAACAGATGAAATTCCTATCGTTACATTCAACGGGTTGTCAAAATCTTATATTGTTCCAGGATTCAGAATTGGCTGGGCAATTTACAGCGGTCCGGATGAATTAACCAAAGATTACATTTCGGGTGTGAATAAAATGGTTCGCTCGCGTTTATGTGCCAATCACCCAATGCAGTATGCAATCAAACCCGCACTCGATGGTCCGCAAGATCATCTTATTGAGATGAAAAATATATTAAAAATTAGAAGGGACTTAACAGTTTCAATGCTGAACGATCTTGATGAAATTTCTTGTACAGTTCCACAAGGTGCTTTTTATGCCTTTCCTTCATTACATATTCCTGAAGATGATGAAGAATTTGTTTCAGATTTGATCAGAAAAAAAGGAGTAGTTACGGTTCACGGCTCAGGATTTGGTCAAAAACCGAATACAAAACATTTAAGAATCGTATTCTTACCAAATGAAAAAATATTAGAAGAAGCTTACGGGAAAATTAGAGAATTTGTTAAGAAAAGATATCACTGATTTTTTTAGTATTTTAATTAAAAACATTGAATATTGCGGGTGTAGTTCAATGGTAGAACACTAGCTTCCCAAGCTAGATACGAGGGTTCGATTCCCTTCACCCGCTCAGAAAATATAAAAATTTTAGAAATTGTATTTGACAAAAGATTATGCTTCTTTACCTATCATTTATTTTTTTTTGTGTGCTTAGTGCTCATAGTGGTTAGTATTTTCTCACAATTTAATACAGTTTTTTTCGCTTGATCAAATATTTCATTAGTGCATTCCTCAAATCCGTATTAGTTGTTATCAAATTATAATCGACATTATTTTCACCACAAAATCGTTTAAGTTTTTCGGAATATGTGTATGTTAATTCCTTATATTCATCTTTCATCTGACGCACATCCATTTTGATTTTTTCATCACTTTCCAGATCAACAAATTCAACTTTTTTATTGTCAAGTAATCTAAATTCCATTGGATCCCAGATATGAAAAATGATCATTTCGTGTCCCAAATATCTAAAATGTTTTATTCCATTTAAAATCGTTTTAGGTTCATCCCACAGATCAGATATTAAAATTACCAATCCTTTTTTATTCAATTTTTCTGCAATTTTGTGAAGTGTCAAACCAACATTTGTTTCACCTTTACACTTAGTTTTTTGTAATTCTTTTATAAGCATTTTTGTGTAAGATGATACTGCTTTGGGAGGATACAACTTTTCTATTTTTTCGTTAAAAATTGTTAAACCAATTGCATCATTTTGCTTTGATAGTAAATATATCAATGATGCAGCCAACAATGAAGAATATTTATATTTATCAATTTTCCCGGATGAAAAACTCATCGACTTGCTATTGTCAACTAATAAATAAGAAATTAAATTTGTCTCTTCTTGAAATTGTTTAATATAATATCTATCTGTGCGACCATAGACCTGCCAATCAATATGTTTAATATCATCACCAGCAATATATGGCCTGTGTTCCGAAAATTCCACACTAAATCCATGATACGGAGATTTGTGAAGTCCGATCATAAAACCTTCCACAACGTTCTTTGCTTGTAAAAACAAATTCCGTAACTGAACAATATTTTCTATAGAAGAATTATTTTTCTTTTTCACTATCTTTAGATCTATAGAGTATAGATAATGGTAAAATAATTATATAACCTATTGCTAATAATATTGGACTAATAACCATTGATATTGTATCATAAGTATCACCGATTGCCAATAGAATATAACCAATTATTATTACAAGAATTCCAATTAAAAAAATATTCATATTTTGTCTTGTCATTCCAAGTGTTTGAAATATATTTTTTTTTCTTTTAATTTTCATAATTTAACCTTTTTTTTAATTGTTTGTAAGTTATAAAATATTTTTATTCTTTACAAATTAATTACTTATTTTACATTCTTTAATAAATCTATTAAAAATAGTTTTCCTCTGTTTTTCATCATCCAATCTTTCAGGATGCCATTGTAACCCTAAAATGAATCGCTCACCTATTCCTTCAATTGCTTCTACTACTCCATCATCTGTAATTGCAGTAATTTTCAAATTATCACTTATAAAATTTGGATCAATTGATTGATGATGTCCGGAATTTATTCTTAGTTTATCTTTTTTAAAAAGATCTTTTAAAATTCCATTATTAACAATATTTACAGAATGATACACATCTTTTCCCCTTCCATGCCCATCAACATTTAATATCATTTTTCCATCGTTTACAATATTGATCAATTGACAACCTGCACAAATTCCCAGTATAGGTAATTTTTCATTCAAAACCATTTTTGCAATTTCAATATCGTATTCTGCCCTTTGTTTTAACATTGGATCTTCTTTTGAATCTGGTTTCATTTTATAATACTTTGCAGGATAATCATCACCACCCATAAAGATAAAACCATCACATTGCTTAATTTGTTCCAACATAAATTTTTCATTATAATAAATTGGGAATAATTTTGGTACACCACCGGCTTCAACAATTGAATGAATATAATTTTCAGGTATTCGATGCCATAATCGACCTTTTTTGATCATGCAATCCATATTAATTCCGATTATTGGTCTGCTATTTTTCATTTTAACATTTCATCTTTATCAAATTTGCGATATAAGGATAATTCTTTTATAAATTCATCATATTTTTCTGATTTATCTACAATTATTTCCGATAATATTTTTCCAAGTCCAGGACCCAACATATAACCCTGTCCACACATTCCAATAGCCAAAAATAAATTTTTCAATTCTTTTGAATATCCAATTATAGGAAATCCGTCAGGTGTCATAGGATATAATCCTCTCCAGGTTCTTCTAACTCGTATATTTCTTAAACGAGGATATAAATTTATAATTCTTTTAATTACCTGAGGTAAAAAGACCGAGGTATTATCACAATCTTTACCTGGTATTTTTGGTGCCGGAGTGATACAAAATACGATTTGATCCTCTTTATTTTGATAAAAATAGTAATTTGCCGATCCTTTTTCAGGACGCACATCTACTATCATTGGGTCAAAAAATCTTTCAACAGGTTCGGTAATTCCAGCTTCGTGAGAATCAGGAAATACGGGCAGATCTAAATTAAAAATTTTACCAACTTCTTTTGCATTTCCTCCGCTGCAATTTATTACAAGATCACTTTTATAATTTCTATTTGTTGCTTTAATTGTATCTATTTTTCCATTTGATAATTCTGCATCAATAACTTCTTCATTAAAATAAAAATCAACATCATTCTCTTTCGCTAACATGTAAAATGCATCTATTGTTTTTAGAGGTGAAGCCGAACCATCTTCAGGTGAATACGTTCCACCTCGTAAATTATTTTCATTTATTCCAGGAATTAATTTTTGTACCTTTTCTTTTGATATCCAATCAATATTTAAACCATAACTCTTCTGTATTTTTAACAATTTTTTTAAAGTTGTTTCATCTTTTTCATTATATACAGGAAACAAATATCCACCTTCAATCCAATCGACATCATATCCATATTTATTTTCCATTTTTCTCATTATTTTCAGAGTTTCTAAACAAATTTTAATTTTTGCCGGATCAGAATGAGTTGCTCTAATTCCTCCAATCGCTGCCCTATTTTGTCCACGACCTACAGATGACTCTTTTTCTATTACGGCAACTCTCACTCCTTTTTTTGCTAAATAATAACTCAATGGTACTCCAACACTACCACCACCAATTATTAAAACATCATAATTTTTCATATTAATTTTGTTTTCCATATTATTTATCCATTTTTTTTTATTTTAATGTATATTTCTCAATTTTCAAATTATAATTACAATTTCTCGATCAATTAACACATCATTTTGTTTTCATTTGTTACTAATAATTTATTCCTCATTTATAATCGCTCCCATCGGAACTTCCATATTCAATGGCCTGTCTGTCCCCCGTTTCACATCATTCCAATCAACACCTGCCATTTTAAAAATTCGAGATAATAATGAATTACAAGTTTTTCCTCCACAAGCACCCATTCCAACTCTAATATTTTTAAGTTGATTTATATCACGAACTTTATGTTTTTTAATGTAATTCAATATTTCTTTTACAGTTACCATTTCACATTGACAAACAATGGCATCTTCAGGAATATAATCGTATTCAGCTTTTGGTAGTGGTTTTGTAACATTTTCATCTTGAACCCTAACACCGGCAATTTTGTTTCCATTTTTTAAACTTGTTATAACTGTAATTAAATGTATTTTCTTTTTCTTTAATTGACGAATATTTTTGATCTCTCCATACTCCAAATATTTTCCATCGATATCTATCAAGGGGATTTTTTCACCTACAGAATAATTCATAATAAATTCAAATGGCAATATAACTTCTGCATGTTTTTTATCTATCTTTTTTGCTAAAGTAATTGCTAATCCTGGACATATTGTAACACACAATGTACAACCTGAACATTCACCATCGAATTTTGGAATATCGAGAATATTACCAAGATTATTTTCTAATTTAATTGCGTCATTTGGACACACTGAAACACAAGGATTACAAGGGATTTCTTGATCACAATAGATTATCGGTTGATATTTGTCTGTTAATTCAGTTTCTTTTATGCTGTAATTTTTTCCGGGAGGACTTTTTAAGATGTCTGCCTTTTTAAAATAGTTTTCATCGATTTTTATTTCATTACCCAATTTTTTGGCCATTTCCAAACCGGCAATTTTCCCACCAAACATTGCAGAAGATGCTTCAGCTATCTCTTTTGCATCACCTGCTTTTACAACTTTAAAATTGAAATTTTTGGCCATATTATAAAATTCATCAACTGGATTTAAACCAACTGCTATCAATAAAGTGTCAACTTCAAATGTTTTTGCTGTTTTTAAAATCGGTCTAAATTTATTATCAACTTTTGTAATAGTAACTTTTTCCAATTTTTCATTTCCATTCGCAACTAAAACCGTGTGGTTCAAATAGATCGGAACTCCCATTCTTTTTATTTTATCGGCATGAACCTTATAACCGGAGACATCGTTTAAAATATCACAAATTCCCGCAACTTTTATTCCAGCTTGCAAAGCATGATAAGCAGCAATTAAACCAACATTACCACTGCCAACAACTAATATTTTATCAGATGAATGGATCAAATCGCGATTTACAAGTGTCTGAAAAGCACCTGCTCCATAAACACCGGATAAATGATTTCCCGGAAAGACAAGTGATTTTTCCCTCGCTCCGGCTGAAACAACTACCCCATCAAAAGAGATTATCAAATAATTTTTATTTTCTTGAAATACACCTACTTTCTGATCTTTAAATATTCCTACAATTGAAGAATTTGTGAATATCTTTATATTATCATACTTTCTAATTTCATTTTCCAATTTCTTTGCAATATCAATTCCTCTTGTACCGGCATAACAATCTTTTATTGAACCAAAGAATTTATGCGTTTGTAAAACAAGTTTTCCACCAAGCTGTTCTTTATCGTCAATTAGAATTACAGAATAATTTAACTTTGCCAGCTCAATTGCAGCATTTAATCCTGAAGGACCACCTCCAACTACAAGAATTTCACACTTTAATTCTCTCTTTTTATGATTACCTAAAGCTTCATCATCTGGGGGTAACTTCGGAAGTTTTGTTAAGGTTTTTATTCTCATATTTTCTTTTAATGGAGTAATACATGATTTTTGAGCAATTCCATCTATTATTAAAGTACATTTTGAACATTGACCATTTGCACAAAATATTCCCTGCGGCATATCATTTTTTTGATGAATTGAAAATTCCTTGATCCCATTTGCTATCAACGCAGAAGAAACCATTTCATTTTCAAAACCAAAAAGTTCCTTATCATCAAAGTAAAATTTAACTTTTTTTCGTCTTTCATTTGAATCTAATATCGGATGATTTTTTATTCTATTCATATGACCCTTTATTATTCTATTTTTTGATTTTCGATTTAATATTAAACCCTTCTACAAATCCAAGAACATTGATAGCAATAATAATTGTCGCTAGATTACCAATCAATACATACCAAGTCCAATGAATTTCCGTAAAATTAATAATGAACACCATTGTAATAATTGCACCAAAAAACGAGACAATATATTGCCAAGTATCGACTTTTTTAAAGAATCTTACTAAAATGAATATTCCCAGCATTCCTCCATAAGTAAACGATGCAATCGACAAACCAATTTCAACAAGCGGATTATTCATATTTCTGAATAGCGATGCTCCGCCTACCATAAAAATTCCCCAAGTCAGAGTTGCAATTCGTCCATAATGAAGTAATTTTTTATCATTAATTTTTTCTTTTAAAATTGGTTTTATAATATCAACAGTCGTGCTGCTTGATAATGAACTTAACGAACCACTCAATGTGGACATAGCTGCTGCAAAAATTCCCGCAACTGTAATTCCTTTAACAACAGGTGGAAGATTTTCTATAATAAATTTTGTAAAGACAGCATCCGGTTTTTGTAGGCCTAACATTCCTAATGTAGCACCGTTCCATACCATATACATCATTAATCCTATGACCATGAATAAAGCAAATTGAAAAAATACAACTATACCACTGCCTATCAATGCCTTTCTTGAATCTTTCATATTCTTGCAGCTTAAAACTCTCTGAACAATTAACTGATCAGTTCCATGACTCGCCATTGATAGCATCGCACCACCGATAATCCCAGAATAGATATTGTATCCTTTCAAGGAGAATTTCCAATCTAATATTTGTGCTTTTCCCTGTTCTAAAACAATTGCTAAGCTATTTGAGATGTCCGGAAGTATTTTTGATCCAATCCATAAAGCAATAATTCCTGCTGAAATATAAATTATCCACTGTGCAACATCCATCCAAACAACTGCTTTTATTCCACCAAACCAAGTGTAAAATATTGTAATAATTCCAAGTATCCAGATTGATTGCATAAAACTTAAACCGGTTATCATCGACAATGGAATTGCAACTGCGAATAAACGCACACCATCAGCAAGCAAACGAGTAAACATAAAAGTTATTGACATTACTCTTTGCATCGGAATACCGGCTTTTTCTGTTATTGCTTGATAAACTGTAATAAATTTTCCTTGAGAATACATTGGTAACAACACAAACGAAATTATTACTCGACCAACAATATATCCCATACAAACCTGTAAAAATGAAAAATTCCCGATATAAGCAAGCCCGGGAATTGAAAGAAATGTTAATACTGATGTTTCTGCTGCTACAATTGATAGCATTACTGCCCACCAAGGTAGAGCATTGTTTGCACTAAAATATCCTTTTATATTCTTTACACCTCTACCAAGTAAAGTACCGGCAATAAAAACACCACCCATAAAAAAAATAATTATCACATAATCAATTACATTCATACTACATCCTTTTTAATAATTTTGAATTCACAATCATAACTATCAAATATAAAATTTTTAAAACTATTTTACAAGGATGAAAAAATCAAAATATTTTTATTAATTATTTATTAAACAAATTAATATTTTTTATTTCTACTGGTATTTTAATATTTCTGAGATATTTACGTTTGGATTTTGATATCGTTTTCTTTTTCTAGTATTTTTCCCAAATTGAATTGCTTCTTGGGGACAATATTGAATACAAGCCATACATTGTTCACAGTGCCTTAACCATTTTGGTCTATTTGACTCCATCTCAATATTATCTACAGGACAGATCTGTTGACAAATTTTACAACCGTCACATTTTTCATCAACCCAATAGTTTTTATCCATTGTATTAACAAGTGATTTTGAAATTTTATAGACAATATTTCCTATAATTCTAATAAATATATTACTTGTTTCTAATTTACTTTCCGCATTATTAAGTATAACTTTTTTAATTTCATTTATTCTTAACTCAGCATCTACAAGGCACTTATTTATTTTTTCTTCACTCTTTGCTTCACCGAGTACAATATAATTACTTGGCATTTTTATTGAAAACCCGGATGATAATTTTCCATTCTTAGTTTTCAATAGTTTGTTTAAAATAGGTAAAGTATTCCCGGATGAACCGGCATTTGTAACAACAGAAAAATAGTAAGTTTGCTCATTTACTTTTAATTTCTCAATAAATCGTCTAACAATAAAAGGCATATTCCACATATAAATTGGAAAAACAAACCCAATTACAGGCGATTTATCTTCAATTACATCATTTTTTACAACTTCAGAAATTGAAACTAACTTTGTGTCATTCAACTTTTCTTTTAATTGCTTTGCTACCCAAAATGAATTACCTGTTCCCGAAAAAAAATA
>LSCC01000026.1 GCA_001577215.1 Fidelibacterota bacterium TCS52 | reverse complement strand
TTACTTTTTTCTGCAATTGGGTATTTTGATGGGAATTATTCTTGTTTTTGCTGCTCCATCTCTAGTCATTGGAGCTACATCATATGTTGCTTCGGATGGTAGTAATACTTCACCCTATGATACATGGGCGAAAGCTGCCACAAGTTTACAAACAGCGATAGATAATGCTGGAAACAGTGACGTCATAATCGTTGGAAGCAGTGATGGACATGGAACTGGATCATACACTGAGAATGTTACAGTTGACAAACAAGTTACAATTCAATCCGAGAATGGAAACAGCACAACCACTGTTGTAGCGGCAAACTCTAACGACCATGTTTTTGAAGTGACTGATGATAATGTAACTATTGATGGATTTTCAATTTATGGTGCGACAGGGGGAGGTAGGGTTGGAATTTATCTCGATAATGTAACAAATTGCACCATTCAGTACAACCGATGTGGCTGGGATGGTTCACATAAAAATTATTATGGCATCAAATTAAATAGTTCCAGTAACTGCACAATAAACAATAATACGGTCAGTTACAACAGCGGGGAAGGTATCTTTTTGGTTTCTTCAAGTGAAAGTAACAACCTAACATCCAATATAGCAAATTATAATGGTGTAGATGGAATTTCTTTAGATTCTTCATCAAACAATACTTTGAATAGCAACACAGTGAGTAACAATACCTGGGATGGAATTCACATTGACTCGTCGTCAAACAACATAACATTGGACAGCAACACTGCTAACGACAATGGAACTAGCGGTATTATTTTGAGTACATCCTCAAACAACGATCTTACCAACAACACAACGAATAGTAATGGTGCCACTACTCCTGGAATTCATTTAAGGACTTCCTCAAATAATACCCTAGAAAATAACACAGCAAATTCGAATAAGGTCGGAATTCAATTAGAGTCCAGTTCCGAAGGAAATACTCTTACATCCAATATTGTAACTCACAATGAATTTGGAATATTTGTACACTCGTCCTCAAATAACACGTTTATATCCAATACAATGAATGCTAATGACGGCCGTTGGGATGGAGATGGAATTATGTTAGCAGGCTCGGATTACAATACCATATCAAATAACACAGCAAATAATGATCCTGGTGATGGAATTGAGTTTTATAATTCATCATACAATACTGTGACAGGTAATACTCTGGATAATAGCGACCTCATTGATCCCGGGACTTCGATGCGTATCAATTATCATTCCTCGAACAATACCATTACCAACAACATCGTGATAAATGGCACCGGGGGAATTTGTCTGGAGGAAGAATCAAACTACAACTTTGTATCAAACAACACGGTAACTGGTCATACCGGGGGAGGCTTCGAGTTTTGGGAGAATGCTTCATATAACACCCTCACTGGTAACAACATCAGTAACAACGGAACTTATGGTATCTGGCTCCCATCTGGGGACTACAACACAATCTATCTCAACGACATAAGTAACAACACAACCTCTAATATTTATTCAGAGAGTTCAACTACTACATGGCATTCACCTACCACAATATATTATGACTATGACGATGGGACTTTCCATAAGGGATATTTGGGTAACTATTACAGTGATGGAACGCATACCGGCAGCAATGGAATTGGAGGTACTTATACTATCGCTACTGACAATAATGATGATTATCAGTTGATTCAAACACCCGGTAATTATGCTTTACAGAGTTGGTGGCTGAGCGGCGACAATAAAATGTATAGAGATGATGTTACGAAAGCTGGAAGTGAACTAACTGTTAACGGAGATGATGCTAATATTTGGATAGCAGACCAGGTTGCCTTGGAGGAGATTAATTTCTCGGGAACCGACACCTGGACCGGACAACTGGTATTCTCTGCTGCGCCAACCATGTGGCATACATTCACCTGTGAAGTTGGTTATTCAACAAATGGAAGTGATTTTACAGCCGGTGGACCTGATGCTACAGTAACAGCAGATGGAAGTTCCCGCATATATACCTTTGCAACTGATGCAAGTGCTTTCTCCGTAACCACGGGTAAGTATTTAGCTTTCAGGATAACCAATAACAATACGGATGCAGATTATGATCTGATGATGGGTGGCGCCTGGAGTTACTGTTCATCACCGGAAAATAGTACCGACTATTCAGTTCCTGTAGAACTCAGCACTTTCAGTGGGAAAAACCATAATGGCGGGGTATTGTTAGAGTGGAGGACGGAATCCGAATATGATAATCTGGGTTTTGTTCTCGAAAGTTCTGAGGATAATAAAGCGTCATGGCAAGAAATTGCATCATACAAAACACATGATGCACTAAAAGGCAAAATTAATACATCGAGTCGCACAGAGTATAGTTTTATTGATAATACTGTAGAGGCCGGTCAGAGTTATTATTATCGCCTTTCTGATGTGAGTATTTCTGGTGATGTTACGACTTATCCGCCTCTTTATATACAACTGAATGCATTGTCGGAAAAGACATTTATGGAGAATGCTTATCCCAATCCTTTCAATCCATTGACTTATATAACCTATCATCTGGCAGAGGAAACGGATTTGACCATTACAGTATTCGACTTACTTGGCGGTTCGGTCAAAAAGCTGTACAATGGTCATCAGTCTGCCGGCAGTTATCAAATATATTGGAATGGCACGAATGAGAACAGCATGAGAGCATCGAGCGGTGTGTACATTATTCGCATGCAGACAGAAGTCAAGACAGTAATTCAGAAGGTGATCCTAATGAAATAGCGGCTAACACAAAGCTAATATGTATCTGTCCACTGGAGTCATCTTCAACATAGCGTTTGAACAAAACCATTTTGGCGTGCTGCAGAAATAATTATTATGAAAGGAAGAAAATTATGGAGCTCCAAAATTCAACCAATAACATTGGCTATATGCCATTGAAACGGCATATAATCTTAATCGTTAGATGACTAATATTTTATTTTGTTAAGCAGGTTTTTTATGAACATTTATAAATTGGTTTTATAAATGTTACTATATTCATTAATTTTTTTTGTTAGATCACTAACATCTTTTCCTCTTTTCTTCGAGCCGATCATCAGAATATCTAATTTTTTCAATAGTGTTTTTAAAACTAACTTTTTTTTTGCGTTATCTAATAATTCATTGTCTAACAATTTTTCAAGGGATTGAATTCTAAAACGATCCATACCCCAATATTTTTGTGAAAGCTGATCCGAATGTCCACCATATTTTTTTATCCCGAATTCATTTACTAAACCGACAGGATATTTTAAACTGGTTCGAAGCCAATAATCATAATCTTCGCAGACAGGCAATTTTTCATCAAAATCTCCAATTTCATCAAATAGCGAGCGTTTAAAGATCACAGCAGAAGGACTAACCAAACATAATTCTAAACTTTTTTTGAAAATATCTCCGGCTTTTTTTTTATGATATTTTTTGGGATTTATTTGTTTCCCGTTTCTTATCCAGATCTCTTCCGTCTGTAAAATTTTTATATTGGGATTTTTATTAATATAATCAACTTCTAATTGTAATTTATTTGGAAGCCATTCGTCATCGCTGTCTAAAAGAGAGATCCATTCTCCTGAAGAATTTTTTATCCCATTATTTCTTGCAGCGGAAACGCCACTATTTTTTTGATGAATTACTTTGATCTTACCAGAATATGATCTCAAAATATTTGCTGTTTTATCTATAGAGCCATCATCCACGACAATAATTTCCAATGGCTTATATGTCTGATCTAATACAGAATTAATTGCTCGTGATATTTTTTTTTCACGATTGAATACCGGAATTATTACTGATATATTTATCACACTATTATTTAATTATTGGTCATTATTTTCTTTTTCTTCTCTAATTGGATTTGGCTCTGGTGATTTCTGTGATTTGTTATTTTTACCGTGGATAATTTCATCTAATTCTTTTAAACGTGGAAGATCTGATGATGAATTAAGCCCGAAATACTTTAGAAAATCCTCTGTTGTTGCATATAATAATGGGCGTCCCGGTGAATCTGCTCTTCCTTTAACAGTAACTAAATTTCTTTCCATAAGAGTAGAAATTACTCCACCGCTATTTACTCCACGGATCTTTTCAATTTCCGGATGAGTAATTGGTTGTTTATAGGAAATAATTGCTAATGTTTCCAAAGCTGCATAAGATAGTCGAATTCTTCCCGAACGATTGATGAACTTTCTAATATACTTTTCATAATCCTTATGAGTTGCTAATACATATCCACCTGCAACTTTCATAATAAAGAAGCTTCTATCATTTTTTTCATAAAAATTATTTAGATACTCAATTGTATTATCTAAATCAAGTTCATGACCTTCATCTAAGCATTTGTTTAATTTTGCTTGAGTTAGTGCTTCATCCGATGCAATTAATATTGCTTCTACGATCTTGGAGTTTATGTCAATTGTTTTCATTCATTTCCTTATTTGATTTTTTTATATTCATCTTTTACACTTAATTTCAAACGAATATTTTTTTTCAATTCCAAATTTTCAATAATATTCTTTGTGTTTTTTTATTTATTCTTTTGTGTCCTTTGTGTAAAACTCTAATTTCCAATTTCTAATTTCCAATCAACAATTATTCTACTTTTTCGATAATAAAATCTTCAAATAGATCGGTTTGATAGATACGAATTTGCTGTGTTTTTATCATTTCTAAAATTGCAATAAATGTTACGATCAATACAACTCTACTTTTAATTGTTTTTACAATTGTTGAAAAATTTACTTTTGATTTCTTTATGAAAAATGTGTATAAATATTTTGTTTGATCATCAATAGTTACATCATCAAGCTGTACACCATGAGGAATCGGTTCATCCGGAATTTTGTCTAATACATTTTTAAAAGCAGTAAGAATATCAAATAATGATATTTTATGCAACACTTCTTCTGCATCAACATTTTTATCAACATAAGTTAAGTTTGGATTTCGATGGAAATATGAAATGTTATCATCTTCGAGTTTTTTCATCTCTTTTCCCATTTCTTTATATTGTTGATATTCCAATAGTCGTTGAACAAGTTCATTCCTTGGATCTTCAATATCATCATCCGCTTCGGCAAATCTTGGCAATAACATTTTTGCCTTGATGCTCATCAGATTACTTGCCATTTCAACAAATTCACCTGCGATTTGCAGATCTAGAGTATGCATCAAATTAAGATATTCTAAATATTCTTTTGTAATTTTAGCAATTGGAATATCATAAATATTCAATTCATCGCGTTTAATAAAATATAATAATAGATCTAAAGGACCTTCAAAAGTGTCTAAATTTATTTGATATTTTCTTTCCATTCAATAACTCAGAGTAATTTTTTAATATTGTTGTCTTCTTTGATACTGCTAATTATTTTTTCAAGCAGTTCGGGTTTTTTCCCGCCTGCTATTGCCATATGTGGTCTTCCGCCACCGCCACCGCCTAATTTCTTGCCGATCATACCGACAATTTTTCCTGCATTAATTCCTTCTTTTACCAAATCGTCAGTTACTATACATAAAACTTGAGGAGTTGAATTGAGCACTGTACCGAAAATTGCAACCGATGATTTTAGCTTTTCTCTTACTTTATCTCCAATGTTTTTCAATTCATCTATGGAATTCACTTCAACAATATTTAAATATAGATTGTGTCCATTTATTTTTATTGGTGATTTTATATATTCATCAACTGAATAACCAATGAGTTTTTTTCTCAATCTGTTAATTGTCTTCTTTAATGTTCTTCTGTGTTTAAAAACATTTTCAACTTTGCTCGCTATTTTACTTATTGGAGAATCCATAATGTAGCTTAATTCAGTTAAAATTTTATTATACTTTAATAAACTGTCGATTGATCTTTTACCGGTTATTGCTTCGATCCTTCGTATTCCCGATGCAACTCCCGATTCGCTTTTAATTATAAATGGTCCGATTTCACCTGTGTATTTTACATGAGTTCCGCCACATAATTCATAAGAGAAATCACCGACTTTTATTGAGCGAACATTGTCCGAATATTTTTCACCGAATAAAGCTATTACTCCGTTTTGTATTGCATTTTTGTATTTTTCTGTTTTTGGTTCGACAGGAATATTTTTTATTATTTTTTGATTTACCAAATTAAGTATTTTATCTAGGTCTTTTTCTTTGATTTTTTCATAATGTGTAAAATCAAATCTTAAATATTTAGATGATACAAAACTTCCGGACTGGTGAACGTGATCTCCGAGCACCTCTCTTAATGCAGCTTGTAGAAGGTGAGTGGCAGTATGGTTTCTCGCTGAACCTAACCGATTTTCTTTATCAACAATTAATTTTACAGGATTTATATTTTGAGATATTTTTAATTTTGATTTAATTTTATGTAGAATATCATCATTTCTTTTTTGTGTATCAATGATGAAATATTTTTTACCTGAAATGATGATTTCGCCTTTGTCACCGGCTTGTCCGCCGGATTCAGGATAAAAAGGAGTTTGATCAAATACCAAGTAAAAATCCTTATCAAGTTGAATTTGTTTCAATAAATTGGATTCTGAAGTAAAATTATTATAGCCAATGAATTTTGAATTTTGGGTTTTTTTAGATTCAATTTTTTCTGTCATTTCAAGAGTTTCTTCAAGTGTTAAAGTTTTAACAGTACCAAATTTACTCTTGGAACGGGCCATTTCTTTTTGCTTTTTCATCAAGTTATTAAATGAATTCATGTTAATTTTCAATTGTTTCTCTTCTGCAAGCATATTTGTCAAATCAACTGGAAACCCAAAAGTATCGTAAAGTTTAAATACATCAGCCCCTTGAATGATTTTATTGTTATTTTTCTTAACTTTATTTGCAATATCTTCAAATATTTCTAAGCCCTTATCCAATGTCAATCCGAATGATTTTTCTTCACTTTTTATTACTTGCTGGATATGTTTTTGTCTATTTATTATTTCCGGAAATGCTTCCCCAATTGTGTCGATCAGTGTAGGAACTAATTTGTAAATAAATGGTTCGTGTACATTCAACTTTATACCAAAACGAGCTGCTCGTCTTAATACTCTTCTTAACACATAACCTCTTCCTTCATTGCTTGGGAATGCTCCGTCACCAATCGAAAATGCTAACATTCGTAAGTGATCCGCAATAACGCGATGAGGAATTCCGGATTTGTTTTTATTGTATTTTACTTTTGAAATATCTGCGATCTTATCTATAATAGGGGAGAAAAGGTCTGTTTCATAATTGCTTAATTTATTATTTAAAGTTGCAGCAAGTCGCTCCAATCCCGCTCCTGTATCCACATGTTTTTTTGGTAAAGGAGTAAGTTTATTATTTTTATCACGATTATATTGTATGAATACTAAATTCCATAATTCAATATAATTTGGGTCATCGGCATTTACTTTTGTTGGATCTTGGTTTTTTACATCATCACCGCGATAGTAGTGAATTTCCGAACAAGGACCGCAAGGACCGATAGCTCCCATATCCCAAAAATTATCTTTTTCACCATATCGCAATATTCTATTTTTTGGTAAACCGGATATTTTTTTCCATAAATCGTATGATTCATCATCGTTTTTGTAGACAGTAGCATAGAGACGATTTTTATCGATTCCATAAATTTCTGTAAGTAATTTCCAAGCCCATTCTATTGCTTCAGGTTTATAATAATCACCAAAACTCCAATTTCCAAGCATCTCGAAAAATGTGTGATGATAATTGTCTTTACCGACTTCTTCCAGATCGTTATGTTTACCACTAACGCGTATACATTTTTGTGAATTTACCGCTCGTTTAAATTTGGGTTCTGATTCACCTAAAAAATATGATTTGAATTGATTCATTCCTGCATTTATGAATAAAAGTGTTGGATCGTTTTGAGGAATAACAGGTGCACTTGGAACAAATTCGTGATTTAATTCCTGTTGAAAATAGTCAATAAATTGTTTTCTAATAGTTGTTGATTTCATAAAACTCTTGTTTTTTTAATATACTGCTAATTTTTTCATTTCACTTAACCCGTCAACATTATGGATCAATACAAGATATATGCCTCGTGAGATTTTTTTTCCATTATCTAATTTTCCATCCCAAATAATTTGATTGCCATAATTTTGAGAATCTTCTGTTGAAATAGTTGAAATTACTCTGCCATTAATTGTGGTTATTTTTATTTCACTTTGATCAGGTAGGTTGTCAAATACTATTCTTTCATTTTTATTTGGATCAAATGGTTGAGGAAAAATAATAATATTACTTGTTGTCTCTATTTCTTTTTTCCAAGCTGTTTCTACACTATTTAATCCTGATGGACTTAAAATATAAGCGTATCCATTTTCATTATCAAAGACAACATCATAAATTGTGTTGTTCAATAAAGGAGAATTATCTTCTGTATATCCATAGCCGGAATTGAACCAAGTTCCATCATTTTTATAGATTCTAATGCCGTTATTTTCAGTCAAGAACCAAACATTCCCTCGAATATCGATTCTGATCTTTCTTACATTCACATCTGTCAATCCACGCAAAACTGTTTCACTACCTTGGTTAAAAGTATTAAAAACCTGTGAAATATCATCATCAAATGTATTGTGATCCAATATGAAATTTGTGCGGATGTTTTGCACACCACTAGAAGTTGCAATCCAAATAGAGCCATCTGTATCTTTGCATAGTGATAAAACATTATTATTTGCTAATCCATTTGATTTGTTTATTAAATACCACTCATCATTTTCTACATCAAAAATTGTAACTCCGCCTTCCGTAATAATTGGATTTTCTTGATTTAAAGTATTTCCAATTATTAATCTTCCATGATCATCAAATACCATTTCGTTTGGCAATAATTGTAATTCACTTTCGGATTCAGTTGTAGAATATTTTTTAATACTACCATCGGTTTTGAAGCGAACTAATGATTCGTTGTTCCCTACATGAGCATTTATGACCCAAATATCACCAATTGAAGATTCTGCAATTCCACGCATTTTAACATATTCTTCGGTTCCACCGAGATTTTCAGTTCCGTGGAAAATATCATCAGTTGTATCATAAAGAGAATATTCAGAATAATCATTCAAATTTAATTTAAAAAATACTCCAAGCCCAACTACCGGTTCATAATCTAAATATTGCTCTATACTCGTATGATAATCTGTTAATGTGAAATATAAATAATTATTTGAAGAAACATGCATGTCCCAAGTTGCTGCTTCGGTTCCTTTTTGTATTGAATATGCTAATGTATCAGATGAAAATGAATTGGAATTAGCAGAGTTATTTATATTAACAATGGAATCTGCTTTAATTAGATTGTGCCAATAATATTTTCTAAATATATCGATCCCATCATTGTGAGCGATATAGACATTTCCATTATCATCAATTGCCAATGATCTGAAAGTATTGGTTCTTGCAAAAATTGGAGAATTTGGTATAAAAGAACTTTGGATTTCTCCATCAAATGAAAGCTCTATTAAACCTTTTTCTTCTATTCCCAAAAATAATTTATCATCTGAACATGTGAATCCGGTAATATTTTCATCAGTAGAATAAATATTTTTCCAACTGTTGTTGGTTTTTTTATAAATTTGATGGGTATTTACATAAAATAGATCCTGAGAATTTGATGAAAATGTAACTTCTGGGTAGGTTGTAATGCCATTATTATAAAGAGTAGTAGAATTGTTATCTAAATAATAAATGGAATTATTTTGAGTTAGAAATAATGTGTCATTATATGAATAAAAATTTCTCGTATCATTAGTGTTAATTACTGTCCAAGCACTAGATGGTTTTAAATTCGGATTATCCAGATTCCCAGATAATAATCCATTTGCACAACCAATATATATATTATTATTATAAATTTGTAATGAATAAATTTCCTCAATATCTATAGGATACTGTTCGTAAAAATCTTTAAATGCATATTCATTATTATTTTTTACAAAATGAGCAATTCCATTTGTTAAATTTTTTTCATAAGCTATTAGAATATTATTGCTGTCACTTGTAATTGTATTTATTTTTGAGAATTGAAAATCATGATGTTTTATTTTTCCATTTTTTGTATAATAAGTAATTTTTGTTGGGTTACTATCGTATCCGAACCAATAAGTACCGGATTTATCTATATGAAAATATGAAATATTAATGTTATCTAAAAAGTCGTTGTTTGTATAAATATTGATCTTAAGTGATTGTTGATCAAATTCTACTAATCCGCCATTTGAGGCTGCAAATACACAATCATTATAATAATTTAAATCGTATAAAGTTGTCAAATTTCCATAAGAATACCAATCGCCAATAGTGGCTAAAAGTGAACTAAATAATAGAAAAATGACAATAAACAGTTTAAATATTTTACTTAATTTTAACATGTTATTTTTTGTCTTTTACGATTAATCCAGTAGTTTGAAATTCGCTGTTGATTTTATTTAATACTTGATCGGCTTCAGAAAAAGTTTCATATTTCCCAATACGAACGAGGTATAATATTTTATTAGATGTTTGTTTTTTAACTATTTTAACATAATAACTGTTTTTTGAATAAAATTGTGCCAGTTCTTTAGCGTTTTTTAAATCTGAAAAAGCACCAACTTGAATATGAAATGGTTTTTCCGTTAACTTTTTATCACTTGTTTTTTCTTGAATAAGATCACTGTCTAAATTAAAGTAAGAGATTTTTTTGGGATTTGTATTAGGATCTGTTTTATGTAAAGGACCAGAAATTCTTGATTTTATCAACTTAAAGTATTTGGTCTGCTTGATTTTTGGATCAAGTTCAATTGCTTCCTCTAATTGGATTTGTGCATTAATAAAATTGTTATCTAATAGATAATGATCTGCAATGACGATTTTAACATAGGCAGAGATAGTAGGATCTGATGAATCCATAATTATTTGTTTTGCTTGAGAAAGTGTCTTTTCACCATTTTCTTCCAAAATCGCTTTAATTACTCTTTTTTGCACATTGTCAGGCATATTTTTTATTGACATTCGTAAGGCGATGCTATTTTTGCCTTTTAAAACTTCATCAAATTCGTTTGAAAATGAAAAAGAAGTCAAAACTAAGATCAATATTAATAGAAAATATATTTTAGGATGTTTTGTTTTCATAATTATATATTTTACAAAATAATAATATAAAACGAAATATAATTTTTAATTAATTGAAAAGAGAATAAGTGTAAAGTGATATTTGATTTTTCCTATAATTTGCTTATTATCGAATTTTTTTAATTGTAATTTCTTTTATCTTTTTTTGAATTTCCTTTACCGATTTATTGCCTTCTATTAAAAAACATCTTTCAGGATATTTTTTTACTATTTCCACATAACCGGATAATACCTTATTCTTAAATTTGGAATTTTCTGATTCCATTCTGTCAATGTTACTTTTGTTTTCTAAACGACCATTTGCATTTTTTAGATCGACATTTACAATAAATGTAATATCAGGAGTCAAGTGATGACTTCCAATAAGGTTCAATTTGTTTATTAAATCTAATGAAATATCTCTACCATAACCTTGATATGCAGTTGTAGAATCAAAAAATCTATCGCTTATTACAATTTTATTTTTCTTTAGTGCAGGAGTTATTATTTCACTTACAAGTTGACTTCGTGCTGCAGAATATAATAATAATTCCGTATGAGGATGCATTTTATTGCTTTTTAGATCAAGTAGGATATCTCTTATTTCATTGCCAATTTTAGTATAGCCCGGATCAAAAATATTGATTACTTCATAACCGATTTTTTCTAAATATTTTGCTAATAATTCTGCTTGTGTTGATTTCCCACATCCGTCTATACCTTCAAATGTAATGAACATTATTCTCCTTTTATTTGTCGTATATTATAATAAAAATATTTTATAAATAATAGGAATTTGTTGGAAAAAGGAGAGAATAAACCTTAACTCTAAATCTCTTTCGAATAAGCTCTAATGATCTTTTTAACTAATGGATGACGAACCACATCTGATCCTGTTAATTCACAAAAACCAATATTTTTAATATTTTTTAAAATTTTTATAGCGTTTATTAAACCTGATTGAGTTTTTTTAGGCAGATCAATTTGAGTCATATCTCCAGTTATGATAGCTTTTGAATTTACACCAATTCTGGTGAGAAACATTTTCATCTGTAATTTTGTAGTATTTTGAGCTTCATCTAATATCAAATAGGCGCTGTCAAGTGTTCTACCACGCATAAAAGCTAAAGGTAAAATTTCTACGATCTTTTTTTCAAAATATGTCTTTAATTTTTCGGGTGTGATCATTTCCATTAATGCATCGTAAAGTGGCGTAAGATAAGGATCGATTTTTTCACGCATATCCCCAGGCAGAAACCCCAACTGTTCACCGGCTTCCACTGCAGGTCGAGATAATATTATTTTAGAAACTTCTCTGTTCTTTAGGGCAGCTACGGCAACAGCAACAGCTTGATATGTTTTACCGGTTCCTGCAGGTCCAACTGAAAAAGTTATGTCGTTTTTTTGACAAATATTATAATATTTTTCTTGTCCCTCTGTTCGTGGCTTGATAATTCCATTTTGTGTGAATAGAATTATTTGTTCATCAGGTTCAGAATAAATGGGATGTTTTTCACTTGCTTCAATATTTATTAATGTTTCAATATCTTCAGGATCAAGATATTTTTTCTTAGGGATCAATTTAATTAATTCATTTAATAGGTGATGAATTTGTTCAACTGTAGAAAATTCTCCTGTAACTATAAGATTATTTCCTCGAGGAATTAATGTTGCATTAAAATGAGAGCGAATGATTTCCAAATTTTCATCATTTACACCAAATATAGCAAGTGGATCCAATCCTTTTAATATTATTTCTCTTTTCGTCTCTGTCATAACTATATTATACAAAATAATATTGAAAATTTCAGTAAAATTATAATAAAAGATTAGTATCATCATTTGAGTAATTAATTATTATTAATAAAAAATAATAAGGACTTTTTCAAAAAATGTTTAATATATTAAATAAGATATTTGTATATTTGAACTATGAAAATTTTTTATTATTATAAAATATCAAGGCCAATAAATATATTTTTGGGATCAATGTCTGTTCTGATCACAGCTACTTTTTTTACACAATTTCCTAGTGTGATAAAATTAATATTTGCAATGTTAGTTGTGATGTTGTTAAATGCAGCGGCAAATTGCGTAAATGATATTTGTGATATAGAAATTGATAAGATAAATCGTCCGAATCGCCCACTTCCTGTCGGAAAATTAAATATTTCTGAAGTGAAAATATTTGCAATTATTTTGTTTGTTGTTGGAAATGTTATTTCTTTTTCACTTGGAATAGTTTCATTCATAATTTCTATGTTTATTGCTACACCATTAATGATTGTTTATGCAACAAAATTAAAGCAAATAGCAATATGGGGGAATTTATTGGTATCTTTTATTTTGGGGCTGGCATTTATTTTTGCTGGTAGTGCATTTGGAAATTATAAGGTCGGTATTGTTCCGGCAGTTTTAACCTTTCTTTTCTCATTAATTCGTGAGATAATAAAAGATATGGAAGATGTGAAGGGAGATGAGCAATTCAATGCAAATACGCTTCCTGTGAAGATCGGAACTGATAAAACTAAATCTATTGTTGCGTTTTTAATGTTTGTTTTAATTATAGTGATCTTAATTCCATATTTAATTGAAATTTATGGTATATATTATTTAATTGTAGTTGTAATTAGTGTGGAAATTCCGGTTATTTTAATGATTGGTTATCTTTTGATCAATAAAAAACAAAAAAAGTATTATCATTTAGCAAGAATACTAAAAGTAGAAATGTTTTTTGGATTATTATCTATTTATTTAGGAAAATTTTAGATAATTTTGATATGTTGATAACCACGAAAATACATGAAAAAAATGTGAAATGAATTGTACAAATGCCCATGATGAAATAGTTCCGCAAGCTCCACCATTTCACAGGATAAATAACAAATGATGCTAATTGTACTGATATGATAAAAAAAATAGGTAAAGAGGAGAAATAATAAAAATGTCAGATTTCATTCATTTACATGTTCATAGCGATTATAGTTTATTGGATGCATCTCAAAAAATTGAGTCGATCGTTAAAAAGGCAAAAGAACATAATATGAAATCTATAGCATTAACTGATCATGGTAACATGTTCGGGGCAATTAAATTTTATAAAATAGCAAAAAGTTTTGATATTAAACCAATTATTGGTTGTGAAATATATGTAGCCAAAGGATCAAGATTTAAAAAGAAATCGAGACAAAGTGGAAAACGACCAAGCAATCATTTGATCTTATTGGCAATGAACACTACAGGATATTATAATTTAATTAAGTTGACTTCATTAGGTTATTTAGAAGGCTTTTATTATACTCCGCGAGTTGACAAAGAATTGTTGGAAAAATATAATGAAGGATTAATTGCACTTTCTGGTTGTATAAAAGGAGAAGTTGCAGAAAAAGTTATTTTAGGTAAATATGAAGATGCAAAAAAAGCAGCTTTGGAATTTAAAAAAATGTTTCCTGATAGATTTTATTTGGAAATTCAAGATCATGGAATTCCAGAACAAAAAATTGTTGTTGATGAATTTAGTAAGATGTCAAAAGAGTTGAACATTCCATTAGTATGCTCTAATGATTCTCATTATACTGCAAAAGAAGAAGCAGTTTCACATGATATGTTATTATGCATTGGTTCAAAAAATACTGTTTATGATGAAAATAGGAAAAAATATTATGGTGATCAATTCTATTTGAAATCCGGTTTTGAGATGGAGGAACTATTTCAGGAATTTCCGGAAGCAATTGCAAATACAAAAAAAATTGCCGATAAATGTAATTTAGAAATCAAAATGGGAGAATATTTACAACCGGAATTTCTCATTCCAAAAGAGAGTGGAATTCAAGAGCCAAATAAATATTTAGAAAAATTGGCAAAAGAGGGATTGAAAAAAAGAATTGGTGATAAAATAACTTCAAAATATGAAAAACGATTAGATTACGAATTGAAAGTAATAAATAAAATGGGTTATCCAGGTTATTTTTTAATTACAAGTGATTTTATACAATATGCAAAAAATAATAATATTTCAGTTGGGCCGGGTCGTGGTTCTGCTGCCGGAAGTTTAGTTGCTTATTCTTTGGGGATAACAGGCGTTGACCCATTAAAATATGATCTACTCTTTGAAAGGTTTTTAAATCCGGATAGGGTTTCAATGCCCGATATTGACATTGATTTTTGTTATGAAAAAAGAAATTTAGTAATTGATTATGTGAAAAGAATTTATGGAGAAGATAATGTTTGTCAGATAATAACTTTTGGTAGTATGATGGCAAGAGGAGTAGTTAGAGATGTTACAAGGGTTTTAAAACTTCCGTATGCAATTGGAGACAAGTTGTCAAAAATGATACCTGATGAATTAGGTATAACTCTTGAAAAAGCAGAAAATATGGTTCAGGAAATAAGGGAATTCATAAACAGTGACGAGGAATATGGAAAAATTTGGTCAAATGCAAAAGTACTTGAGAAAAATGTTAGACATGCGGGTACACATGCTGCAGGAGTAGTAATAACTCCGGGTAAATTAATTGATTTTGTGCCTTTATATAAATCAGGTGATGATATTGTAACTCAATATGATATGAAGTCATTAGACGATATTGGAATATTAAAGATGGATTTTCTTTCACTTAGGACATTAACAGTAATAGCAAATACGGTCGATTTGTTGCGAGAAAAAAATATAGAAATTGATATTGAAAAAATTCCATTAAATGATAAAAAAGTATATCAACTATTTAGTGCAGGAGAAACAATTGGAATTTTTCAATTTGAATCCGACGGAATGCGTCAATATTTAAAACAATTAAAACCAAGTAAAATCGACGATCTTGTAGCAATGAATGCATTATATCGTCCTGGTCCTATGGGAAATATTCCATCGTTTATTCGTCGTAAACAAGGTGAAGAAGAGATTGACTATTTACATCCTAAATTAAAATCAATTTTGAAAAGTACTTATGGAATAATTGTATATCAAGAACAAGTTATACAAATTGTCTCCAAAATAGGTGGATTTACATTAAGTAAAGCAGATATTTTGCGACGTGCAATGGGAAAAAAACAGCGTGAAATATTAAAGAAATTAAGAGGTGAATTTGTTGAAGGAGCAAAGAAAAAAGGATTAACCGAAAAACTTGCAAATGAAATTTATGACCTACTTTCAAAATTTGCTGACTATGGTTTTAATAAAAGTCATGCAGTTGCATATTCAATAATTGCTTATCAGACAGCTTATTTGAAAACACATTATCCAGCAGAATTTTTTGCTTCTATTTTGAATAGCGAACGGGGAAAAATTGAAAAAGTTGCTAAAAAGATAGAAGAAATTAAAAGTTTGGATATTTCAATTATTAATCCTGATGTAAATGTATCTAAATCACTATTTTCTGTTAAGAATGGAAAAATAATTTACGGATTGGCAGCAGTAAAAAATGTGGGCGACAAAGCGGCAGAATCAATAGTAAAAGCTTGTGAAAAGGGGGAAAATTTTACATCTTTGTTTGATCTTACAAGTAGAATAAATTATAAAGCAGTAAATAGAAAAGCATTAGAAGCACTGATCTGTATTGGTGCAATGGACTCTCTGCCGGGTAATAGGAATCAATTATTAAGCATGGTTGATGAAGCATTACGATATGGGCAAAAGTATCAAGATGAAAAAAATTCAAAACAAGTAAGTTTATTTGGATCTGATCATCAAAACACAATAATGAAAGAGCCAAAATTAAGAGAATTAGCTGATTGGAAAGAAAGCAAAAAATTAGAGAAAGAAAAGGAATTCATTGGATTTTATCTTTCCGGGCATCCACTTGAAAAATATCGTGATGAATTAGAAGCATTTTCAAATATTGAATTATTAAATAAAAGTAATGTTGGTGAGTATAAAATTGGAGGAATTGTAACGAATCCAAAAGTGTATTTTGATAAAAATTATAAACCATGGTCAAGATTTATACTTGAAACATTAACTAAAAAAGTAACAATTTTAGCTTTTAGTGATACTTATGAAAAAAATAAAAAAAATATTATTGATAATAATGAAGTATTTGTAATAGGGAAAATATCTAAGCGAGATAAAGATAATAAAGAGAAGACAATTATTATGGATTCGTTAATTCAATTGAATGAACTTAGGGAGAAAATGGTTAAAAAACTCCATATTAGAATTGATTACGAAAAAAATGATTCCACCAAATTAAAATTTTTAATAAATAAAATATTAAAAAAATACAGTGGTAAAATAAGTTTGAAGATTCATATAGTTGATGAGAATAATAAAGAATGGATAAAAACAGCAAAGAATATTAAAGTTAATTCATCATGGTCATTAGTAGAAGAATTAAAAGCTGAATTAGGGAAGAAGAATGTGTGGTTTAGTTAAAATTGGTAAAGCCACAAAAATATATCGCGTTAAAATGTCAAAATACAAAGGAAAATTTAACAACAAACACAAGAGAAATGAACCCAATTAAATAAATTACTCAATTTGACAGGTAAAAAAATAAGTAAAAAAATGATAGCAGTATTACAAAGAGTAAAAGAAACTTCAGTAAAAGTTGACAAAAAAGTAGTTAGCAAAATTGATAATGGCTTACTAATTTTTTTGGGAGTGTTTGAAAATGATTCCAAAAAAGATGTTGATTTTTTAGTTAAGAAAGTAGTTGGTTTTAGGATTTTTTCCGACAAAAACGATAAGATGAATCTATCTGTAAAAGATGTAAATGGACAGATATTAATTGTTTCTCAATTTACACTTTGTGCCGATTGGTTAAAAGGAAGAAGACCGAGTTTTACTAAAGCTGCATCTCCAACAAAAGGAAAAAAATTATATGAATATTTTGCAAATGAATTAATAAATTATGATATTTTAGTTAAAACAGGAAAATTTGGAGCAATGATGGATGTTTCATTAATAAATGACGGACCGGTTACATTTGTTTTAGATAGTAAATTAAAAATTTTTAAAAAATAAAATTGTTTATTTAATGACAAAAAATAATTAACTTAATAAAAAAGGAAAGATATGGGGAAAAAAATAAGAATTGTTTTAGCGAAACCAGGATTAGATGGTCACGATAGAGGAGCAAAGGTATTAGCGAATGCTTTTCGTGATGCCGGAATGGAAGTTATTTATTTGGGTTTACGACAAACACCGGAAATGATCGTAAATGCCACTATTCAAGAAGATGCGGATGTTATTGCAGTTTCAATATTATCAGGTGCACATATGACAATATTTCCTAAAATTGTAAAATTGATGAAAGATAACGAAATTAACGATGTGTTGTTGATCGGTGGTGGAGTGATCCCATCTGAAGATATTAAAGAATTAAAACAGGAAGGAGTTGCTGAAATATTTGGTCCCGGAACTTCTACAAAAAAGATAAATCAATTTATCAATGATTGGTTTATAAAAAATCCAAGAGATTAATGATCAAAAAGAAAAATAATACAAATTATAAAACAATTAGTTCTTGGCCAGCTGAAGATAGACCGCGTGAAAAATTGGAAAAATATGGTGCTGACAAGTTGACTAATGCGGAATTAATTGCAATTCTGATCAGGACGGGAACGAAACAAAAGACAGCTGTTGATATTGCAAGACAGATAATTTCCGAAGCCGGAGGAATATCAAAATTGGGGCGAATGACTATTGGTGCTTTACAGAAAATAAATGGAATTGGTCTAGCTAAGGCAGTTACAATTGCTTCTGCTTTTCAGTTAGGTACAAGATTTTCTAAACAAGATATTAATAAAGATTCACCAAAGATCACATCTCCTGCAGATGTTGCCAAAATTTATGGAAGCAAGCTCTCATTATTAAATAATGAAGTATTTAAGATCATTTTGTTAAATAGCAATAATAGGATCTTTAAAGATGTTATTGTAAGTTCGGGGCATTTAAATGGTTCGATTGTTCACTCGAGAGAAATATTTAAAATAGCTATAGATAATTTAGCTGCCGGTGTAATTTTGATGCATAATCATCCAAGTGGAAATAATGAACCAAGTAAGGAAGATATTTCAATTACAAGAAAAATAGTTAAATCGGGAGAAATAATTGGTATTAAGGTTTTAGACCATTTAATTATTGCAGCTAATAAATATTATAGTTTTGCAGATAATGGATTGATCTAATGAAAAATTTAACAAATTAAAGAGATGTTTTTATGATAGAGGTAGGTAGAATAAATAAATTAATAGTTACAAAATTAGTCGATTTTGGTGTTTATCTTGATGGAGTTGATCTTGGAGAGATATTACTTCCTTCTCGGTATGTACCAAAAAATTGTACAGTTGGAGATATGATCGATGTGTTTATTTATTTTGATTCTGAGGATAGAATAATTGCCACAACTGAGCAACCTTATGCAAAAGTCGGCGATTTTGCATATTTAAAGGTTGTTTCTGCAGATTCTATAGGTGCTTTTTTAGATTGGGGATTACAAAAGGATTTATTTGTACCATTTAGAGAACAAAGACATAAAATGGTAGAGGACAATTCATATATTGTTTATATCTATTTAGATGAAAAGAGCAATCGTATTGTTGCAACCATGAAAACAAATAAACATTTAAATGATATTCCAAATGATCTCAAAGTTGGACAGGATGTAGAATTATTAATATTCAGCAAAACAGATTTGGGCTATAATGCAATAGTGAATAATAGCTTTCGTGGATTACTCTATAAAAGTGATGTTTTTCAGAAATTGAAAAAGGGACAACGGATCAATGGATTTATCAAAAAGATCAGAGATGACCAAAAAGTAGATCTAAGTTTAAATAAACTTGGATTTGATAAGGTTGTTGATCTTTCCGATAGAATTCTTGATAAAATAAAAAAACAGGGCGGTTTTTTACCCATTAATGATAAAAGTTCACCAAAAGTCATACATAAATTATTTGATGAAAGTAAAAAGACATTTAAGAAAGCGATCGGTACTCTATATAGAAAAAAATTGATAACTATTGAAAGTAATGGAATTAAATTAACCGATCAATTGAATGTAAAAGAAACAAAAAATGATAATAATCAATAGAAATAAAATGGAATTGAGATTTAAATTAATAGTTATTTTATCAACTTTATGCTTATCTGTAAATTCATTTCATTTTTTTGTTGGTATTTTTGTAAATATTTTTTAAAATTAAATGTAAATATTTCGCGTTAATTTATTGATAATTTTATTGAGAAAAAACATATAATATGAATTCCAAAATAGAAAAAGTCTATAATGAGGTATCTAAACTTTTAAAAGAAAGGAATGAAAATAATTAAAGGAGTAGAAAAATGAAATTTAGTAAATTAACTATTGTAATACTATTGTTATTTGTAAGTTCGTTACTTTTTTGTAAAAGTTTTTTTAAAAAACAAAATAAAGATAATTTGATGGATATTTCATCTTATAAAACATATATCGGAGTTTCAGGGTCCACTATTTCAAGTTATGGGATTACATATTCGTTTAAAATGAACAAAAGAACTGATTTAAAATTTGTTTCTTTTTTCTACTATAATGAAGATAAAGATTCCGATTATGATTATACAAACAAAATAATTAATATTGGAATGGAATATCATCACATTTTACATATGACAAAATTATCGAAATTATTCCTATTTTTGGCTGGTGGATATAGTTATTCGGATATAGATGATATGGAAGAAAGGATAACCAGCGTAGGAGTAGGATTAGGTTTGGATTATTTGGTAGTTAAGAATTTCTTTTGGGAATTCGGATTAGGATATAATTTTAGACGAGGGGAAAACTCTAGTACATTTATGCCGGGAATTATAATCGGTTGTTCATATGCTTTTTGAGATTATTATATATAAAAATTATTACTATTTTTGTTGATATTTATGTAAATAATATTTACAATTAGTTATCGATATATTATGAAAAAATGACAAAATATTTCTTGAAAAAATCATTATTTTGAATTCAAAAATAGAAAATATATATACAGAAGTTACTGAACTGTTAAAGTCAGGTAAATTTAATGATGCTCACAATAAAATAGAATCAATTGATATTGGATTACCAAAGAATAATATTATTGAATATTTGCGTGCCATTTGTAATCAAGAAATCGGAAATGTAGAAATTGCAATAAAACAGTTTACAAAAATATTAGATAAAGATCCTACATTTATTAAAGCTGCTGAAATATTGGTCAATTTAAACAAATCCTCTTATTCAATTGGTGAATTAAAATATTTTTATGAATTAATATCAGCTGTTAAATCAAATAATAAAATGCGGGCATTTATTAGAAAATATCGTAATGTTCCTTCCGAATTTAATCCGGAACCAAATATACAGAAAATGACAAAAAATATTCGTTCACGATCACCTAAAAGATTAAATGGTAATAATAAAAACTTAAATCCACTAATAAAAGAACTAAAATTAAATGCAGAAAAATACAAAAACGAAATAAAAAACAATACTGAAAAAAAATCCCCCAAAAGTAAATTAGCTATTATGCCGGATGCCGATGCAGAATCTAATAAAAAAAAGAGCAAAAAAATTGTAGATAAATCAGAAAGTAAGTTTTCAAAAAAGGGAAATGATAAGGGTGGTAAAAAAGATAATAAGGAGAATATTGATCTAGCTATTAATGTTGAAACATTAACGATAGCAAGATTATACATTAAGCAGGGATATTACAATGAAGCACTTGACATTTTATTAAAATTAAAAAAACGAGATGGTGGTAATAATAAAAAAATATTGGAAACAATAGAAGAAGTAAAAAAGTTAATTCAAACGGAAAAATGAAGTCAATTAAATATAGGGTATAATATGATAAACAGAGTTAAAAAAATTAAGAAATTTCTTGGTAAAAACAAATTAGACGGTTTTTTAGTGTTTGATTTAAGTAATGTTAGATATTTAAGCGGGTACACCGGTTCTAATGGGTTATGCTTTATCACAAATGATAAGCAATATTTTTTTACTGATTTTAGATATAAATCACAGAGTAAAATGGAAGTAAAAAATTTTGAAATTCATATTGCAGAATCAGGTGGACTAATTAAAAAATTAAAAGAAGTAAATATTATATCAAAAGACAAAAAAATCGGTTTTGAAGGAAATAATATTTTACTTGATCAATTTAGGGATTTAGAAAAATCTTTTCCTAATGCAAAATTTGAAAATAATTCTATGGTATTGGAAAATATCGCCTCTGTAAAAGATGACAGTGAATTAGAATTTTTAAGAAAAGCCGCCGACATTACTGATAAAATTTTCGACAAAATAATTAAAGAGATCAAGATCGGTATGTCGGAGAAAGAAATCGCTTCAAAAATATCATATTATTCAAAAATAATGGGAGATAATGAGGATAGCTTTGCTCCGATCGTTGCTTCCGGAATTAATGGAGCAAAACCGCATCATACTCCATCGGATAAGAAAATTGTCAACAATGAATTCATTACAATGGATTTTGGTGCTGTTTATAATGGCTATCATGGCGATATGACTCGAACTATTTTTATTGGTGAACCGGATGAAAAACAGAAGAAAATTTATGAAATTGTATTAAAATCTCAGATTAAAGGAATTGAAAATGTAAAATCTGGAATTACTGGCAAGGAATTGGATTCTGTTTCTCGCAAATATATAACAGATAAAGGTTACGGTGAATATTTTGGTCACGGTTTGGGACATGGAATTGGTCTTGTTGTGCATGCCGAACCAAGAGTAAGCCAGAAAAATGAAAAACCTCTTAAGGCAAATCAAGTGATTACGATTGAACCGGGAATTTACATTCCCAAATGGGGCGGAATTCGTATTGAAGATGATGTGATCGTTACAAAAGATGGTTATGAAGTTATAAGTAAATCACCAAAAAAATTATTAGTTTTATAAAATATCAATAACTCAATTAAAAATATTGTTTTTGATCTTGGCGATGTAATTGTAAATGTTGAATATGAACAGCTTGCAAAAAAACTCGACCTTCCATTAAATGATGTAAAAAAGTTTATTGAAAATGAAAAATTTATTAAATTAGAAAAAGGATTAATTACCGGCAAAGAGTTCTTGCATTATTTGTCAGAAAATAATATTACCAGGGAACAACTGGATATATTGAAAAATAAACCATTAGAGAAATTCTCGCTGAGAAAAAAGACATATAAAATGGTTAAAAAATTGAAAAATCAATATAATATTTTTTTATTATCAAATGTAGGTCCTATTGATTTTATTGCAATAAATGAGTGGTTAAATATTAGAAAAATATTTAAAAAATGCTATCTCTCTTATGAACATCATCTTTTAAAGCCATCGTTGGAAATATATAAAGATGCAGAAAAATATTTTGATATAAATCCAAACGAAACATTATTTTTAGATGACAAAATAGAAAATATAATTGGAGCGGAAAAATGCGGTTGGAATACAATCCATGTAAAAAGTGAAGGTCAATTGATAGAAAGATTGCAAGAAAAAGTATTGATAAAATTACCGATCAACTTAATAAATCAGAGAAATTGATATGCATTCGACTTTGAAATGTAAAGAGGTCAAAATGATTGGGAAATTGAAAATATTAACAACATTGATCTTCGTTATGTTATTAATTAAGGTTGCTTTTGCAGGTACCGGAAAATTATTAACTTATAAGCAAGTAGTCAACAACAAACCAAAATTAACAAAATCGTTGCCAGATATCAAGGGATGGGTTGATGATAATAGTTATTTTCAAATGATCGAAGATACCGCAAAAAATATAAAAAAATTGTATAAAGTTCACTGTAAAAACGGAAAAAAAGATCTTTATATAAATCCCGAAGATTTTAGCAATTGTTTACCCGAAGAAATTAGTTTTTGGAAAATGAGTGATAAAACAGACGATTATAAAAAAATGATCTATGTTTATCAAAATGACTTGTATTATTTGGATACTGAAAATAAAAAATTTATAAGGTTAACGACAAATAAAGAAAAGGAAAACAATCCTACTTTATCTCCTGATGGGAAACAGATTGCGTTTACTAAAAAAAAAGATCTCTATTCTCTAAATATCGAAACAGGGCTTGAACACCGTTTGACAAATGATGCCACTGATTGTATTTATAATGGTTGGGCTTCCTGGGTTTATTACGAAGAAATTTTGGGCAGGCAATCAAAATATAAAGCATTTTACTGGTCGCCGGATAGTAAAAAACTGGCATTTTTACAATTTAATGATTCTTCTGTCCCGATTTTTCCCATATATCGAGCAAAAGGTAAACACGGATATTTGGAAAAAGAGCATTATCCGGGAGCCGGTGATCCAATACCGGAAGTAAAACTGGGAATTGTTTCATCAATCGGTAAAGAATGTGTTTGGGCTGATTTTGGCTGTACAAAAAATCAATATATTGCTGCTGTAAAATGGTTGCCGAACAATAAATTAACTTGTCAGTGGATGAATAGAGAGCAGAATGAATTAAAATTATATGAAATAGATATTGAAGACGGATCAAAAGAATCACTCTATGAAGAAAAGCAGAATTCTTGGGTAAGTTTTATTCATGATATTCATTTTTTGGATGATGATAAACTTTTATTTAGTACTGATAAAATCGGATTTAAACATTTATATATTCTCAATACTGATGACGGTTCGGAAAAAAAATTGACAAAAGGTAAATGGCAAATAAAAAGCATTGAACATGTTGATGAAGATAACAATATAATTTATTTTATTGCAGATAAAGAAAATTCGACAGAGAGACATCTTTACAAAATGAAAATTAATGGATGGAGAAAAAAATTAGTGAAGCTGACAAATAAAAAAGGATGTCATCGCGTAGTTATTTCTCCCAAAGGAAAATATTTTATTGATACTTACAGTAATATTAATTTACCACATAAAATGGCTCTTTATAATAATTCAAAAAGTAAGATCCGAGAGTTAGGAAATAGCAAAAAACCTGTTATGAATGAATATGATTTAGGAAAAGTAGAATTATTTAGAGTAAATGTGGATGAATATGAACTTCCGGTTAAATGGATTTTACCGCCGAATTTTGATAAAAATAAAAAATATCCGGTCATATTTCGAATTTATGGTGGTCCAAATGCAAGTTCTGTGACAAATACTTTTCCCAGAAGTTTAAATTCATTTTTACTTGCACAGAAAGGAGCAATAATATTAAGTGTTGATCATCGTGGTTCCGGTCATTTTGGAAAAAAAGGTGTTGCAAAAATGTATAGAAAGTTAGGAAAATGGGAAATGCACGATTGGATTGAAATTGTTAAATGGTTGAGAAAAAAATCTTATGTTGATACAAATAAAATTGCTATTACCGGCGGTAGTTATGGTGGCTATGTTACACTGATGGCTTTAACTTATGGACATGAATACTTTACTCATGGAATTTCTTTGTATCCTGTATCGAGATGGGAATTATATGATGCGGTTTATACAGAAAGATATATGGATAAACCAGCTGATAATTTGGATGGTTACAAATTTGGTTCATCATTAGAACATGCTGATAAATATGAAGGGAAATTACTCTTGATCCATGGTACGATGGATGACAATGTTCATATACAGAATAGCACACAAATAATTGAAAAATTTATAGATATGAACAAGCAATTTGATTTCATGATGTACCCGGGTGAACGTCATGGTATTAAAAACAATGAACATCTCGATAAATTAGTATCTGACTGGTTGATAAATAATTTATTGTTGGAATAAATTTTAATAAATACGGAGGGATTTAATATGAAAATAAACATTAAAAAATTACTGATAATGTTTGTTGGTGTGTTTGTATTGACTCTATTAGTAAGTGCTATTACAACTTTTTTGTACAGTTTAATTGTTCATGGAGCCGGTGTTTTTGATTGGGAAACATCATTCCGTTTTGCGATCATTTTTGGTATAATATTGACTTGGTTTAATAGCCGTGAAAACAAGGAAAAATAGGCAAAAATATATAAGATCTTACAATATTTTGTTTTTTTAATTTAGTATATTTAAAAATATTTCCAAAAAATACTCTTTAAACTTGACTTTTTATAAATAATTGAATAAATTTAACACTGAAAATTTTTGAGAATAAGGAGTAGAAAATATTATGTATGCAATAGTTGAAATAGGTGGGAAACAGTTCAAGATCGAAAAGGGTGATGAAGTAAAAATACCTTTACAAGATATAAAAGAGAAAGATAAATTAAAAATTGACAATGTATTATTATTGAATGATAAAGGTAAAGTTAAAGTTGGTAAACCTTATGTTAAGAAAACAGAGGTTTCCGCAACTGTATTGGGTCATGGTCGTGATAAAAAGGTAATCGTATTCAAAAAGAAAAGACGAAAAGGTTATAAGACTAAAAACGGTCACAGACAAAATTATACAACAATTAAAATTGATAAAATAGCAATTGCAAAATAAGGACAATAATTATGGCACATAAAAAGGGACAGGGAAGTACAGCTAATGGTAGAAGGAGTAATCCTAAATATCTTGGTGTGAAAAAATTCGGTGGCGAACAAGTTACAGCCGGATCAATTATAGTTCGACAGAGAGGAACAAAATTCTATCCGGGAACAAATGCAGGTATAGGTGGAGATGATACAATTTTTGCAAAAGCAGATGGGAAAGTTGATATTAGTCGCTCTCGCGGAAGAAAAATGATAAATATTATTTAGAAAGTAATAAAATAATTAAAAACATCACAAAATCAGTATATTGGATTATGTGATGTTTTTTTTGTTAAATAAATATTGTGATTTTCGTTTTCATTTTGTAAAATAAATACTAAGTTATGTAAAAAAGGAAAAGAAAATGAGTAAACAAAAATTAATGCGCTCTAGTAAGGAAAAAATGTTTGCCGGTGTCTTGGGCGGAGTTGCTGATTACTTGGGTTGGGATGTAACTATTTTAAGAATAGTTTATGTGTTGGGAACTGTTTTCACTTCAATATTCCCAGGAGTAATTATATACATCGTATTATGGCTATTAATGCCTGAAGAATTAGAGAGCTGATCGCTGTCATTTATTGAATAATAAATATTATATCATGTTTTTTCTATCACAAAAAGAAAAAATAATTATTAATTTAGAATATAAAAAGAGAAATTTATGAGCTTGATCGGAAAGATGTTAACCAAAATAGGAATTTTACCAACAACAATAATTTACACTATTATTATTGTAAGTATTAAGATCATTTTAATAATTATCGCAACATTAATAGTTGTAAAGATAATAAAAACGATAATGAATCGTCGTATGTTATTGAAAAAAATGGATGTTACTCAATCTAATTATATTAAATATTTTTTAGTTGGGTTAGTTTACTTTTTTGGTATTATCGCAATTTTATTTTCTATTCCCGGTTTAGAAAAAATTACAACGACATTAGTTGCAGGTTCCGGGGTTTTAGCAATTGTTATAGGTTTTGCGTCTCAGGAAGCATTATCAAATGTTATATCTGGCATTTTAATTGCAGTATTTCAACCATTTAAAGTTGAGGATGTTATAAAATTAAATGGAAGAGATATTCTTGGTATAGTGGAAGATATTGATCTAAGGGACACAGTGATCAAAACATTTAATAATAAGAGAATAATAATTCCAAATTCTGTTATGAATCAAGAAGTGATTGAAAATGCGACAATTTATGAAAGAGAAATATGTAAATTTTTTGAAATCGGGATCAGTTACGATTCGGATATTGATAAGGCAAAAGAAATTATCAAAGATGAAGCATTGAAACATCCACTATTTTTTGATAATCGTACGAAAAAAGAAAAAAAAGATAATATAGATCCAATAAAGATTAAAGTAGTGAATTTGGGCAATTCTTCTGTAGATATCAGAGCTTGGATTTGGACAAAGGATTTTGTTAATGCTTTTCAATTGGGTTGTGATCTGAATGAAAGTGTCAAAAAGCGTTTTGATAGAGAAGGAATTGAAATTCCATTTCCTCATACCACAGTTGTGATGAAAAAATAAGATAAAATATGAATAATAAAAAAATAGTATTTTCAACGAATTCAGATGTAAAGATCGAAAAGGAAAATGTAACTAAAACATTACCACCGAGTGAACAGTATTTAAAAATTTATTTGGATAAAAAGGGCAGAAAAGGCAAAATAGTAACTTTGATCAGAGGATTCGTTGGTTGTAAAAAAGATTTAAAGAAAATAAGTAAAAGATTGAAAATAAGTTGTGGTGTTGGTGGAACTGCAAAAAATGGCGAAATACTCATACAGGGAAATTTTCGTAAAAAGATCATTGAAATATTGAAAGATGATGAATATAATGTAAAAAGAGTTGGTGGGTAAAAAATACATCACCCTTAGTCGGCAAATTGTTGAAAAATGAAGTTAAGTCAAAGAAAGAATTGGATAAAAAACTTAAATTTTTTTAATAATATTTTTGCAATTGACAAAAAAATATTTTATAATATGAAGCTTTTTTAAAATGGGTGGTTAGCTCAGTTGGTTAGAGTGCCTGCTCGACACGCAGGAGGTCATCTGTTCAAATCAGATACTACCCACACTGAGATATTGAGATATCATAAATCGGGCCTCTAGCTCAGTTGGTCAGAGCGACGGACTCATAATCCGCAGGTCGTAGGTTCAAGTCCTACGAGGCCCACAAGAACCCTTGTCGAAAGATGAGGGTTTTTTTATATGGAGAAAGGAAAAAGGAGAAAGGAAAAAGGAGAAAGGAAAAAGGAGAAAGGAAA